>DDED01000220.1 GCA_002336035.1 Cellvibrionales bacterium UBA1963 | reverse complement strand
ACGGTGAGAAATAGAGTTACCGTGAGTGGCGTCTTGCATTGCAAAGTTCCAACGCTTAATCACACCAGCAAAACCTTTACCCTTTGACTGACCAGTTACGTCTACTTTCTGTCCGACTTCGAAAGTCTCAACAGTAATAGCGCCACCAACTTCAAAAGACTCTTCAGAATCATTGCGCAATTCCCACAGGCCGGAACCGGCTTCTGTATTGGCTTTTGCGAAGTGACCTGCAGCAGGCTTGGTAACACGGGAAGCACGACGAGATCCAATAGTTACCTGCACAGCAGAGTAACCGTCAGTTTCGACGCTTTTGACCTGAGTGATACGGTTAGGATCAACCTCAATCACGGATACAGGAATAGATACACCGTCTTCGGTGAATATACGAGTCATGCCGCTTTTGCGGCCGACGATACCAATCGTCATTTCAATAACCTCTCTAGTGTACGGGGCTTTTACCCGCTATGGCCGCCCATCTCAGAGCGTTACACAATACCCAGACCAAACAAAATTGTTCAGCCCGAACAAACCTTTTTGTTATTAACCGAGACTAATCTGAACCTCAACACCTGCAGCTAGATCTAGCTTCATCAGTGCGTCAACAGTTTTTTCAGTAGGCTCAACAATATCAAGCAAGCGCTTGTGCGTGCGAATTTCATACTGGTCACGCGCGTCTTTGTTGACGTGCGGAGATACCAGAATGGTAAAACGCTCTTTACGAGTTGGCAGCGGAATCGGGCCACAAACCTGGGCGCCGGTACGTTTAGCGGTTTCGACGATTTCCTGAGTGGATGCGTCAATTAGCTTATGATCGAAAGCCTTTAGGCGAATTCTAATTCGTTGATTTTGAACCACTTTTTACCTCACTAAGCAAAGAACCAGTGTTTTGTTTATTTGAAAAACACTGCATTAAGTGCGAAAACCACGTTCCCGCAACCGTTCAACGTTAACATCAACGTCAAAAAGAGAGCGCGCATTCTAATGGCGAGGCCTTGGAGAGTCAAACGATTTATCAAAAAGATTGCCGCTAGCCATGTAAATAATACAAGACAATCTTGGCCACAGGATTTGTAATGGGGAAAATAGATACTGCTGAACATTTTTTGAGACTCAACTGGAAATGCAGCTCATATCACCGGTTATTCAGCCGTCATTTGGTTAGATCATTCGCATCTTTTAATCGACTCATCACCGTCTACTGCCTAGCCGTCCACGCCTAAGGCTTGGAGCTCAGCGCGCCTTTGCACGCCACCTTAACAAGCGGGCATAGTTAAGACATTGGGGTCAAAAGATGTTGGCTTAAATCTCCTATGAGCGAAGAAATAATTTTCCTTTCAGTGAATCGCCATTGATCCCCTGATTTAGTGAAGGCATCAAGGTAACGCACACCAATGATTGGCTGAAGAGGCAGCGCATCAACGGCCTGAAAGACCACGGCGTATGACTTAGATGACGCAGAACGGCCAGACTCGTCAATATCAACAATGACATTAGTGGTCACATGCAACGTGCTTGGCGTGCCACTTTTTGGATAAATACGGGTGAAGTTCTGATACATGGCTAATACGCCCTCTTGACCCTCCACCACCGATTCATCACCATCAGGCGTAACTCCAATGATCCTTGCATGCTCAAACATTTCTGATAAAGGCCCCAGTTCACCACTATCAATATGATCGGCGTATTGATAAATTAATTTTTTGATGGCACAGCTCCCACAACTTTCGGCACTCATACATTTTCCTCTACTTTGAAGTTAGCGCTTTCGTAAGGATATTATTTTTTAAAAACAGGATAATGAGCATTCTACCCCTAGCCTATTCAAAATAATATTAAGTTGAGGAAATCATGAGTACCTACCCTTCAAGGTTCACGGATAAAGTTGCACTCATCACCGGAGCCGCTTCTGGCATTGGTCGAGCAACCGCAATACGACTCGCGCAAGAAGGCGCTTCAATAATGCTTGCAGACATTGACCAGACCGGCCTCGAAGCTACAATGAAAAACATTGTAGACAATGGTGGACATGCCGAGAGCACTCACTTTGATGCCACTCAAAACGAGGCTTGTATTGAGTTAGTAGCGACCACTGTAAAGCGCTGGGGCAAGCTGGACATCGTGGGAAATATCGCAGGAATCGTGAGCTTTTGGCACTTGCATGAAATCACCACTGAACTCTGGAATCGCTGCATGCAAATAAACCTAACAGCGCCGATGCTCATTAGTCGAGAAGCCATGCCCCACCTTATTAAGACGCAAGGCACTATTATTAATATGGCCTCCAGTGCCGGTTTAGGGGGCCAAGCTTACAATGCGACTTATGCATCAACTAAGCATGGCTTAATAGGCCTCACAAAATCGTTAGCCGTTGAGTTTGCAAAAAAAAATGTACGGGTAAACGCCATTTGTCCTGGTGGAGTCAATACGGCCATCAATGACAAGATGCGCTGGCCTGATGATATCGAGCCAGCCATGCTCTCGCGCCTAATGCCGTTGCTCGAAACGATGGCTGAGCCCGAGGAAATTGCCGGCCTTTTCGCGCAGTTAGCCTCCCAAGAATCGTCGTTTGTGACCGGCGCCACATGGCAAATAGATGGTGGGCAATTGGCCTAAAGACTGAAAAAGTTACGAACAGTGTCTTCTTCGGCCATGGTATCTCGGTATCCCTGCTCAATCAGCTCTCGGCAAAATGCCGCCTCAAACATCACGTAACTGGCTAAATTACCACCGCCGGCTCTGCCGGCACCTAAACCACGCAACACGCGACGAAACGCCGAAGGCAAGTCATTTAGATGCTGGGCAGCTAAGTCGTCCAAATCTATTGATGGCTTAATGACCAATAAATCCAGTGATTTAACCGCCTCAGGGGAAAAATCTGGCGCTTCATTGGCCAAAATACCAAGCATCTCATTGATTTGAGTAACATTATTGATATCATTTTCAAAAGTGTCGATAAAAGCAGAACTGAAAATATGTCCCAAGGTTTGAGCCATTGAAGGCGGATGATCACGTCGCAAAGAAAGTCGGGTAGTGTTCCGCCCACTAACCCCAACCACGACAATTCGCTCAGCACCCAGTCGAATCGCAGAGCTCAAAGGGGCTAACTGGCGTAATGACCCGTCGCCAAAATATTGTCGGCCTATTTTTTCAGCCGGAAAAATACTCGGAATGGCGGATGAGGCCAGTAAATGCTCTGCTGATAATTTTGCCGGAATCCCCAACCTTTTTGCTCGCCGCCAAGAGGTTAACTCTGGAAGCCCCTCAAAGAACGTCACCGAGTTTCCAGAGGCATAACTGGTTGCAGTGACAGAAACCGCATCCAATTGACCTGCTTTAATGCGTTGTTGAATATTTTCGAATCGAATTGACGTGCTTAACAAATCCCTTAACGGTGAACTATCGAGCAAGGCTAAAGGCTTATCTTTAGCGCAGCGAGGGTGCACAAAAGAGCAACCTAACTTGACCGCCTGAAGAGCTAGATCGCGACCGCGGACTTTTGCAACCCGTTGAATATGGAGTGTATTCCAAATCTTTTCAACCTTCTTTACGCCTAAACGAAAGTTATTAGCAGACGCAGCAAGCGCAACAGCATTGATTGCGCCTGCCGAAGTTCCTGTAATCACATTAAAGGGATTGCTGGTATGTTTAGGGTGAAGGTCAGCGATCGCTTTTAAAACGCCGACTTGATAAGCGCCACGGGCACCGCCACCTGAAAGTACTAATCCTGTTTTCATAAATTAAGTCTAGACAACTCTCGTCAATCGGCTAGCTTTATCCCATAAAAACAATCCGTTTTAAAATTTACGCCCTCTCACGCTCATTTGCCTCTGTAAATGGCCATTGCCAGCCTAAAATCACAGCAAAACCCGAATTTTTAGGTGTTCCTGAAAATAAATCACCAATCTTGCTAAAAATAGGCAAATTTTGCGTTTTTTTTGTGTTCACTTACGGTAAGATGCGCGTTTTTTATGATGACGGATCGAGTGATACCATGACTGACTTAGCCCAATACAGAAATATCGGAATCTTCGCCCATGTTGACGCCGGGAAAACCACGACCACTGAGCGCATACTTAAGCTAACAGGTAAAATTCATAAAACTGGGGAAGTGCACGATGGTGCTGCCACGACTGACTTCATGGAACAAGAGCAGGAACGGGGAATCACCATTCAATCCGCCGCTACAACTTGCTTCTGGAAAGATCACCGCTTCAATATTATTGATACCCCAGGACACGTTGATTTTACAGTAGAAGTTTACCGTTCGTTAAAAGTACTTGATGGCGGTGTCGGTGTATTTTGTGGCTCTGGTGGTGTTGAACCTCAATCAGAAACTAACTGGCGTTATGCTAATGAATCTGAAGTGGCACGAATTATATTCGTCAATAAACTTGATCGCATGGGTGCCGATTTTCTGAGAGTCGTTGGCCAAGTTAAAGACGTACTTGGTGCCAATCCTATGGTAATGACTTTACCCATTGGTCGTGAAGACGATTTCATTGGTTTAGTCGATCTACTGTCTCGCCAAGCCTATGTATGGGATGACTCAGGCCTGCCTGAAAACTTCGAAATAGTTGACATACCGGCTGACATGGTTGATCAGGTTGAAGAATACCGTGAAAAATTGATCGAGATGGCTGTCGAACAAGACGACGACATCATGATGACTTATATGGATGGTGACGAACCTTCAATCGATGAGATTAAAAAATGCATTCGTAAGGGCACCACCGCACTCGACTTTTTTCCTACCTACTGCGGCTCTGCCTTTAAAAATAAAGGCGTCCAATTGATATTAGATGCTGTCGTGGATTACCTCCCCAGCCCGACTGAAGTCAAGCCACAACCATTAACCGATGAAGACGGTGAAGAAACCGGTGATGTTGCAACAGTTAGCACTACTGAAACACTCAAAGCGCTGGCCTTTAAAATTATGGATGATCGTTTTGGCGCACTGACGTTTGTTCGCATCTATTCCGGCGTGCTCAATAAAGGCGATACCATATTAAATTCCTACACCGGTAAAACAGAGCGAATTGGCCGTATGGTTGAAATGCATGCCGATGATCGGAATGAGATTGATCGCGCGCAAGCGGGTGATATTATTGCTATCGTAGGGATGAAGAATGTTCAAACGGGGCATACATTATGTGATCCAAAGAACCCCGTTACACTTGAACCTATGATTTTTCCAGAGCCCGTTATTTCAATATCAGTCAAGCCTAAAGACAAAGGCGGCTCAGAGAAAATGGGCATTGCGATCGGTAAGATGGTTGCTGAAGATCCATCATTTAGAGTTGAAACAGACGAAGATTCAGGTGAAACCATTCTCAAGGGTATGGGAGAGCTTCACCTCGACATTAAAGTTGACATTCTTCATCGAACCTACGGTGTTGAACTTGAAGTTGGCGAGCCTCAGGTCGCGTATCGCGAGACCATCACCCAAGCAATCGAAGACTCATACACACATAAAAAGCAATCGGGTGGCTCGGGTCAATTTGGTAAAATTGATTACCGCATCAAACCGGGTGAAACTGGCACTGGCTACACGTTTTCATCCCGCGTTGTTGGGGGTAACGTACCAAAAGAATTTTTCCCTGCGATAGAAAAAGGTTTTCGCGGCATGATGGAGCAAGGTCCTCTAGCGGGATTCCCTGTATTGGATGTGGAAGTGGAATTATATGACGGCGGTTTTCATGCGGTCGATTCATCCGCAGTGGCATTTGAACTCGCCGCTCGCGGCGCATTCAGACAATCAATGCCGAAAGCTGGACCTCAATTAATTGAGCCTATCATGAATGTTGATGTATTTACCCCCGATGACCATGTAGGCGATGTGATCGGCGATTTAAACCGACGTCGTGGTATGATCAAAGATCAAATGGCCGGTACGACAGGTGTTCGCGTTAAAGCCGATGTGCCGCTATCAGAAATGTTTGGATATATTGGTAGCTTACGAACAATGACATCCGGTCGCGGGCAATTCTCTAT
Source organism: Cellvibrionales bacterium UBA1963 (assembly GCA_002336035.1). GTDB lineage: Bacteria > Pseudomonadota > Gammaproteobacteria > Pseudomonadales > UBA7434 > UBA7434. The sequence goes on along the minus strand of DDED01000220.1, from coordinate 1,092 downwards.
GGAATTCTCGCACTACAACCCGTGCCCGGCAACAGTGTCTGAAAATGTGATCGCAGAAGAAAAAGAACGGCAAGCTGCGAAATAATTTTTCAGTAAGAATCTGTTTTTTTAAAACCCTGATGATGAAGATCATCGGGGTTTTTATTATCCAGTAATTAATCATGAATAAAGATTTTACAATTTAAAGGCTGAGTATTGTTACACTGAAAAATTCACTTTTAAAGCTCAAGACTCTCGCCAACGAAGAGGTCAATAAGTAATGGACGTCGAAAGTATAAAGCTCTATCACTATCCTGCGTCACGAAGTTCTCGGGCAAAATGGGCACTTCATGAAACTATTGGTGATGACTTTGAAGTAGAGATAGTTTCTTTATATGACGGCGAACAATTTAGTCCAGATTATCTTGCTAAAAATCCCCACCATAATGTACCTACGTTAGAAATAATATTAACGAACGGCGAGACAAAAACTCTGTTAGAAAGTGCCGCTATCGTGTGTTTTCTAGCAGATGCTTTCCCAGAAAAAAATCTAGCGCCTGTGGCTCATCAATTTTCACAAGCGCGCGCCAACTATCAACAAATGGTATTTTTTGCCGCGGTTACCATCGACATGATGCTCTGGCAAATACGCATCCATGAACATGTGCTTGCCGACTGTGAAGCCGACGAAAGAACTGCAACACGTTATCGAAAAAAATTTATTACTGAAGTCGAACCACCGTTGATTTCCCGACTGAAACAGCACAGCTACATCAGCGGCAACCAATTTAGCGCTGCCGATATTATAATGGGCCATTGTGTTATGTGGGCTAAAATGTACAACTTGTGTAATGAGGGAATATTTAATAAATACCTTTCTAAATTATCCAAACGCCCTGCGTTTTTAAAGGCCTACAGTGATGCCGGTGAATTTGACCCGATAGTACCAAAAGAAAGTAGAATACCTGGCATATTTAATGGGTAAAACTCATTCAACGTGTACGGATAATCCTTTGCATTCAACCCTTAAAAGGCAATTCTAAATAAAAAAAAGGGCCGCCAATGGCGACCCTTTAACGTTTACCTTTAAAACTAACGCAACCCTCTTAGTCG
>DDED01000017.1 GCA_002336035.1 Cellvibrionales bacterium UBA1963 | reverse complement strand
CTCTTCGATCGAGTTAACGGGGCCGTCAGGTGCTGGCAGCAAGTTGGCGACAATGGAGTGCATTCCAACACCGGATAAATGGCTGTGTGCATCAAAGAAACTGGGCAGTAATGTGTGTCGTTTTAAATCGATGATCTCAGTGCTCTTCGTTTTATGCTCAAGTACCTCACTGTATTTCCCTACGCTAATTATCCTTCCATTACTGATTGCGATGGCTTCTACTAGGGGTTGTTCATCATCCATTGTAATGATTGGTCCGCCTGTGAATATTTTTTCTGCAGGTGTTGATGTGGGCGCTAAATAGCAGGCATTTAATAATGAAAAGCTTGCTAATAGTCCTAGTTTGACAATAAAAAAATGACGATCAATTGATTGCATAGTTTTCATAATAGTGCATTTCATAAGACGGGCAATCCCTTTATTGAGTGAAAAATTAAGTACGATAAACGTTAGTCATTCCGATATCACAGATACGTTATGTTAGAACAAAAGAGGGTCATTATAAAATGATTTATTTTGTAATAAATAAGTTTTATTAGAATTTAGGTCGAGTTTTCTCTCGGCATAATGCATGTAAATTCTATGTAAAAAGGATTCGATTGCCACATGAAAACAATAGGAAATTTGTATTTTATGGTACGGTTGTGATCGTTTTTTAATTATGGAAATTAAAGATGATTACGGCATTCGCAGCAAAGGAACCTAAGGCTTCGCTTATGCGCTTTGAGTATGATCCGGGTGAATTAGCCAGTGATCAGGTTGAAATTGATGTTAATTTCTGTGGCGTGTCACGCAGGGATATCGATATGATTGATAACTCGAATGAGCGCTCGCATTACCCGCTGGTTCCCGGCCATGAAATTATTGGACGTATCGCTAAAGTGGGCCATTCGGCATCAAGATTTTATGTTGACCAAATTGTAGGTTTGGGTTGGCAGGCTGGCTGCTGTCACCAATGTGACGCTTGCCTTTGTGGACAGCAACACCTTTGCTTGTCTGTGCAACCCACCATCATTAATCACCATGGGGGATTCGCCGAACGTGTGCGAGGTCAAGAATCGAGTGTTATTGCGCTACCGTCTGCACTTGATCTCGAATCGGCCTGCCCATTCATGTCAGCAGGCATAAGTGTTTTTTACCCTTTAGTTGAGTTTGGTATTAAACCCATCGATAAAGTGGCCGTTATTGGTTTCGGTGGTTTAGGCCATTTAGCCGTGCAATTTCTTCATGCATGGGGTTGCGAGGTGAATGTTTTTACCTCAGATATGCGCAAGAAATCCGATGCGATAGCAATGGGTGCTGACGCTGTTTTTAATTCGATTAAGCCATCGAATATTGCACTATTAACGAATCAATTTGATTTTATTCTTAGTACGGTTAACGTTCAGTTGGATTGGAATTCTTATTTAAAGGCGCTAAAGCCCGGTGGCCGTTTACACTTTCTTGCGAATAATGTTGATGCTATTGACATTAATGTCTCTGCCTTGGTTCAAGGTCAAAAAACATTGTCTGGTTCTTCTGATGGCAGTCCTGTTTTAATTGGTAAGATGCTTAGGTTTGCCCAGTTGCATGATATTAAACCTGTGATCGAAAAGTATAGCTTTGATAATATCAATCAAGCAATTAGTCGTTTGCGTAATGGTCAGGTTCGTTACCGACTAGTGCTTTGCCGTTAAGCGTTGGCTGAAGGTTTTTTGCGACCCTTGGAGTTCGGCCTGACATGTTGTTGTAAGATCCGCCTGCCTTCCTTTTTAACCATGGGTCGATGACGGTATTCCCATAATAACTCCCGTGCATTTCTCCCACTTTTCTCTATATCAATAATAGGCTTTGGGTAATCGCTGCCTAAAGTAAAATCAAACATTTGTTGCTCCATGGCAGTGATTAACCACGGTTTATGAGCTAGTTCAGTCGGTAATTGTTGCAGTTCGGGTAACCATTGCCGAATAAACGTTGCGGAGGGGTCTTTTTCTTCAGCTTGTTTTGTCGGGTTGTAGACTCGAATTGTGTGAGTCCCAACGACACCGGCTTGCATTTGAAATTGCGAGTAATGAATGCCGGGTTCAAAATCGAGAAATAATTTGGCCAGATACGTAACCCCTAACCGCCAGTCAACCATTAAATGGTGACATAAAAAACTGACCAGCATCGCCCGTGAGCGAAAGTTGATGTACCCCGTTGCGATTAAGCATCGCATTGATGCGTCAATTAAGGGGTAACCGGTGCGTCCCTGCTGCCAAGCAGTTAAATAATCTTTGCATTCAGCTGAATCTGAGTCGTGGTAAGGAAAATCATGGTAGGCTTGATTTACAGGTCGCCACTGCATTTGGTGTTCGTTATCAAATTTTTGAATAAAGTGGCAGTGCCAGTGCAGTCGTGAAGCGAGTGCGATGAGGCTTCTGCGCCAGCCTTTCTTGTTCCAATGATGCAGCAATGTTTGGTACATTTCACGAAGACTAATGTTACCCCATGCTAAATAAGGCGAAAGTCGAGAACAATATTTTCGGCTATTTAGAGGGCTTGAAATATTCCAATAATAATCGATGCCGCGTTGATGATGAAAGTCATTTAAGGTTTGCCATGCTTGATCAGGCCCACCTAGTTGAAACGCAGTGTTTTTTTGTTCCCAGTCATGGATCAATTTTTTGGGTGGCTGAAACGCTAGGTCAATCGCGAGAGTAAACCAATTCACTTGATCGAGGGGGGCAGTAGCTAGCGCTGCTCGCATGACGGTTTTCCATTGTTTGTCCCAATCACGGCGATTTTTCGCACCCCGAATAACCGCTCCGTATTGATATTCATACCAATTGATACGATGCTGCTGCGTCCATTGTTTAAACGCTTGATCTCGCCGATAAGTGACCTCAATGCCAATCTCTTCATGGCTATAAATAGATCGTATGCCATGTTTTTGATGCAGCGAATTAAAAACAGTAACCGCATCACCAAAGAAAATATGCAGGTTGGCACTGACTTTATCGAGCTGACGTTGAATATCTTGCAGCGATTGCCAAATAAACCGCCAATGTCGGACATCATAATGTGGGTCGGCAATTAATTCAGGCTCGATGACATAGACCACTACAAGCGCTTCTGAATTACGGCTTGCATGCAACAAAGG
>DDED01000162.1 GCA_002336035.1 Cellvibrionales bacterium UBA1963 | reverse complement strand
GATCTTGAAGAACCCTCAAGATCATTAAAAGATTATTTTAATATACTTCGGCGACGTAAGCGTGTACTGGGCATTACATGGCTCATTGTGGTCATTATGTTCACCTTGTTGGCTTTTACATGGCCGCCAACCTACCGTTCACAAGCGATTATTTTAATTGAGCAGCAAGATATTCCTGATGAGTTGGTAAGAACTACTATTACCAGTTATGCGCAACAGCGCATCGAAGAAATAAAGCAGCGCATCATGACCATCAGCAATATTATGGATATAGCGAAAGAGTTTGAGCTTTATAGCGAGCGTGAGCTGGATCGATTGACCCGCACCGAAATCGCAGAAGAATTTCGTGATGCGGTGTCAATAAAGCCGATTAGTGCTGAGGTGGTTGATCCTCGCAGTGGTCGACCCTCGCAAGCAATAATTGCGTTTAGTTTAGCCTTCGTTGGCGACACGCCAAGTAAGGTACAAAAGGTCACCAATGAAATCACTACACTCTATTTAAATGAAAACTTAAAAGAGAGAAAAGAGCAAACCCAAAGTACGACCGATTTTTTAACGGCAGAAACAGACATGCTGTCAGACGAGCTGTCTAATCTAGATCAAAAAATAGCAGATTTTAAAGAGAAAAATGAAGGTGCGCTGCCAGAACAAAAACAATTCAATATCAGTGTTATTGATCGCACAGATTCGCAAATTAATGATTTAGATTTTCAAATAAAAGAATTAAAAAAGCGCAAGATACGACTGGAGGGGGATTTAACCCAAATTAGCCCTTCGGCACCTACCATGCTCGCAGATGGCAGCGTTGTTCTGGGGGAAGCGGATCGATTAAGAGCCGTTCAGAGCCAGCTACGGCAGTATCAAACCGTTTATCGAGAAGACCATCCCATTTTACTTCGATTAATGCGAGAAGAAGAGACATTACTGCAGGGTTCAAGCGGTCATGACGGCTATAACGACATGTTAAAACACTTAAAGCAAGAGCAAGATGATTTATCAACACTGAGGGCTAAATACACCGAGGATCATCCGCAGGTAGTCAAAGCAAAGCGAACGGTAGACCAGTTAACGGCCTCCATGAGTGTTACAGAAAACACCGATGAAGAGCCTAGAGCAGACAACCCTGCTTATTTAATCGTTAAAACTCAACTAGACAGTACCGATGAAGATATTCGCGCAAGTAGCCAAAAAATAGAATCACTGAACACAAAAATTGAACGTTATGAAGGTTACCTGTCTCGCGCGGCGCAAGTGGAGCAGGTCTATCAAACATTAATACGAGATTATCAAAACACTTACGCAAAATACCAAGAAATACGATCAAAAATGATGTCTGCTGAGCTGGCGTTAAACTTAGAATCAGAGCAAAAGGGCGAGCGATTTACATTAATACAGCCACCAGAATTACCCATTGACCCGGTGAGTCCTAACCGAACGGCTCTCGTCTTAATTGGTATCATCATGGGTGTGGGTGCTGGGATAGGCTTGGTGATTTTATTGGAGGCGATTAGCGACGGTGTTTACAGTCGTGCCGACTTAGAAGCCTTAACAGGGACTGCTCCCCTTGCTGTTATTGGTTACTTAGAGACAAAGGAAGAGCAATCGCAGCACAATTTAAAGCGAGTATATATGGTCTTGGGTTTATTGGCATTAGGAATCATTTTATTGATTTTGTTTCATTTTTTCATTAAGCCTTTGGATGTGACTTGGTACATTTTACTGAGAAAACTTGGCATATAACTTTAAAATGAGTGACTGACTTTAACCGTCTTAAAAGATTTTAATCGTGTGGGATAATAATGGAACGAATTCAAGAAGCCATAGAAAAAGCCAAGCGTGAACGTCAGAGCGGTCAAGAGAATGACGCTTCGCTTAACACTGATGGGCAAGCCGGTGAATTGAATTCACCCACAAACGAAACGACTGCAGGCAATACTGATGATGGCGCATTAAGTGGCAACCATTCTGTTCGAGTTAAGTATTCAAAAACTCGCAGTATAAATATCAATGCAGAGAAATTAAAAGATTTACGCATTGTTGCTGGTTTTACCCACGATAAGCGCTCTGAGCCATATCGGCAACTGCGCGGACAAATCTTAAATAAAATGCGCGAAAATAACTGGCAAACGCTGGCAATTACCAGTCCTAATAATGGGGCCGGAAGAACGTTGTCAGCGATGAACTTAGCGATCAGTCTGTCGATGGAAGTGAATCAAACCGTTTTGTTAGTCGATATGGATTTGCGCCAACCCCATGTTGCCGCTTGTCTCGGCATCGATGACGTTGAATATGGCATTGTCGATTACGTGAATAATAAGCAACCGTTAGAGCGTATTTTAATTAATCCTGGTTTTGAGCGCCTGGTGCTCCTGCCTGGCACGGCGCAAGCCAATGCGTCGTCTGAAATTTTAACTTCCCCTGAAATGAAGGCAGTGATAGACGAGCTTATCGCTCGTTACCCATCACGACTTATTATTTTTGATTTGCCCGCTGTTCTTAGCCATGACGACGCTTTGGTTTTTGCACCCAGTTGTGATGCTACCTTAATGGTGGTTGAAGAAGGTGCTACCAGTAAAGCCGACTTAGAACGCTCTTATCAATTACTTAAGGGCACCAATATCATTGGCTCGGTTCTCAATAAGGTCAGATATCTTTAACGTTAGAGGCAGAGTATATTATGTATG
>DDED01000172.1:4614-4998 GCA_002336035.1 Cellvibrionales bacterium UBA1963 | reverse complement strand
AGCCCCCAATTCCTCATTAAACAACCAAGCAAGTAAATCTGCACTGGGCACTGATAAACGAATACCCAAACGGCCAGCAAAAGCCATTTCTAAAGCCGTAGTAATTAGGCCCCCGTCTGAGCGGTCATGATAGGCAAGAATTTTAGATTGCTGCAATAACATTTGAGTCGTTTCAAAAAAAGCTTTAATGCCATCGACAGCAACTAAATCAGGGGTATCAGCGCCTAGCTGGCTATAAACTTGAGCAAGTCCAGAACCGCCTAAACGTTGCTGCCCCTGAGCAAGATCCACTAATAAAAGCACTGTATCTGAACCGATCGATTGCAACTGAGGTGTGACGCTCTTCCTTACATCATCGACACGAGCCGCCGCTGTAATCACCAG
>DDED01000172.1:0-4271 GCA_002336035.1 Cellvibrionales bacterium UBA1963 | reverse complement strand
TGATCTTCGCCATCTTGCCATTGAGTGGACATTGACATCGAGTCTTTACCAACAGGAATGGCAATGCCCAATGCTGGGCAAAGTTCTTCACCAATAGCTTTGACAGCTTCATACAATTTGACGTCTTCGCCTTCGCATCCAGCAGCCGCCATCCAATTAGCGGATAGCTTAAGCTCACTTAATGATTTAATCGGTGCGCTTGCTAAATTCGTTATGCATTCAGCGACTGACAGTCTCGCCGCAGCAGCGGCATTTAACAACGCTACAGGTGCACGCTCACCCATAGCAAACGCTTCCCCGGTATAGCCAGTGAAACTGTTAAGACAGATAGCTGCGTCAGCGACCGGGACTTGCCAAGGCCCTATCATTTGATCGCGATAGACCATTCCTCCTACGCTGCGATCACCAATAGTAATTAAAAAACTTTTACTGGCAACAGCAGGAAGCCTTAATATTCGTTCCAGAGCTTGATCAACAGTAACATCAGGTAGCGAGAGTTCAACCCTGCTCAAATTCGCACTGAAAACCTCTCGATGCATTTTGGGTGCTTTACCAAATAAGACAGACATTGGGAGATCAACGGGCTGATTATCAAAGTGACTGTCATGTAAAGATAAGTGCTGTTGAGGGGTTGCCTGCCCGACAACGGCATAGGGTGCCCTCTCTCGATGGCACATGGCGTCAAACAGGGGTAAATCTTCAGTTTTAACCGCAATGACATAACGCTCTTGGGATTCGTTACACCAAATCGCATGGGGTGCCATGCTTAACTCATCGCTTGGCACATCACGGAGTGAAAAAACACCACCAACACCACCGTCTTTAACCAGCTCAGGCAGAGCATTTGACAAGCCGCCGGCACCAACGTCATGAATAAAAGCAATCGGATTATCATCGCCCATTTGCCAGCAACGATCGATAACTTCTTGGCAACGATGCTCCATTTCAGGATTATCTCGTTGAACCGAGGCAAAATCTAAATTTTCACGGCTCTGACCTGAAGCCATTGAGGACGCAGCACCGCCGCCAAGCCCAATAAGCATGGCCGGTCCGCCTAAGACGATTAACTCAGCGCCCACAGGAATCGGCTGTTTAATCACGTGTTGTTCTCGAATATTCCCAACACCACCGGCTATCATAATGGGCTTATGGTAGCCCCTAATTTGCACGCCGGATGGAGACTCAACAGCCTGCTCGTACGTGCGGAAATAACCATTGATATTCGGTCGACCAAACTCATTATTAAATGCCGCGCCACCGATCGGACCCTCAAGCATAATTTCAAGAGGTGAAACAATTCGATCAGGCTTTCCATAATGGTTTTCCCAAGGGCGCTGGTAACCAGGAATATTGAGATTTGAAACACTAAAACCGGTTAACCCGGCCTTAGGTTTAGCTCCCGAACCTGTCGCTCCCTCATCGCGGATCTCACCACCCGAACCCGTCGCCGCCCCTGCAAATGGTGCAATAGCGGTTGGATGATTATGCGTTTCTACCTTTAACAAATAGTGCACAGGCTCCTTGATAAAGCCGTAAACCAACGGCGATTTAACAGCGTGTGCGCCAGGAAAAAACCGCTCTGCTGAATACCCTTCAAGAACTGCAGAGTTATCTGAATAGGCACTTAGTACCCCTTGACCACCCACTGCTTTATAGGTGTTTTTAATCATTGAAAAAAGTGATGCGTCTTGCTGAATGCCGTCAATAGTCCAACTGGCATTGAAAATCTTGTGCCTACAATGTTCTGAATTTGCCTGAGCAAACATCATTAATTCAACGTCGGTTGGATTACGACCGAGTGTGATAAAGTTATCGACTAAGTAATCAATTTCATCGGCCGCCAAGGCTAAACCTAATTCAGTATTGGCATTAACTAAAGCCTGCTTACCTTGGCCTAGAATATCAACCAGTGTCATCTCGGCTGGATCACGTTGTTCAAAAAGCTGCGCTAAAGATGCCTGGCTTAAAAATGAAGTTTCAACCATTCGATCAAAAAAGAGCGATTGTAATAGGCTAGACAATTCATCTAAGTGTGATATTGAAGAGCAAAAATACAGTCGATAGTGCGTCGCACGCTCCAACCGGTTAACTTGCGATAAACCCGCATTACAAGCAATATCAGTCGCTTTACTAGACCAAGGCGATATTGTCCCAATTCTAGGCCCAATGAAGTACTCTAGGCAATGAGTCGATGGCTCGGTAGCAGTATGAGACTGCAATGGGCCATAATTTAATAGTTCAGTTAATATTGATTGTTGCGGGCCTGTGAGCTCACGACTAAGATCGACAGCATGCAAAAAACTTGCCTCTATTCTGACAATCGAGATAGCCTCTGAGCCACAGTGAAGGCCCAATAAACGATCAACATGAGCTTTTAATTTGGTCAAGCGAAATGACGATAAAGCAGATGGGCCAGGCAATATTTCTAAAGTAGACAGACTACGGCGCTCCTGATATGCATGCATAAAAAATAATTGGTATGGACAAACCTCAATGATGAGCTATTTTATTCTGAATCGATTCAGAGCGATACATTTAGGCCAAAGAAAACTCGCCATATAGGCAGTTTTTAATGTGTGAAAAATCACAATTTGTTCTCTTTCGCTAGGAAAATAAAAACCCGATTTAAAACAGTAAGATAAAATAAGTGTGGCCCTTTCAGCAGCACCCCATTATTTGTTAATTAATCCAACAGGGTGGCACTAAAACTAGCAGTTCTCTAACATATAGATCTTTGTTACGCTGGCAAAAAAAATGCCTCCATAGGCGCCCGTCAATCCTTGAGGCTAATATCCGTGCTTAATCACAAAGACGATAAAATCATACGTCGCCGGCATACCCAACAGAGTCATCTGATGCAGATTGTTTTATTCTGCGCGTTAGCTGCGGGGATGATTAGCCTACTCATTACGACCAATGAAAAGAATCTTTTTAAGCCAACATTAAAAACACAAATTTTGTCCAACAATGAGCTTAAAGTCGTTACTAGAATCAGTCCTAACACGTACTTTGAGAGCGAAGAAGGCCCAAGTGGATTCGAATACGCCTTACTTGCAAAGTTTGCCGAGTCGATTGGTAAACAACTTATCATTACTACTACTGATTCTAATGCAGAACTCTTTGCACGATTGAACAATCAAGAAGTGCAGTTAGCCTCAGCGGCGTTAAGTGCAAATCAAGACCACGAAGGCCAAATTATATACAGTGAGTCGTACATCGAAAGCCAACCTTATGTCGTGTATCGGGTTGGCAATAAAAAACCTCGAAAGCCAAATGATTTAATTGGCCACGAAATCGTTGTAGCAGCGAACACAAATCACTCACAAAGTTTAGAAAAAATAAGAGAAGATCATGCCAATTTACAGTGGCGAGAAATGAATAATGTTGACTACATGGATATTTTAGGTCGCGTGGAAAATAATGAAATTGAATATACTTTATTAAACAGTACTGACTTTTCACTTCACCAAGGATTTTTCCCTCGCGTCAAAAAAGCATTTCCACTCGGTGAAAAAGTATTCTTCGCATGGGCTTTTTCAAATCGAATTGACAACCATGAATTATTTGATGCTGCGAATCAATTCATAAAAAAAATAAAAAGCGACGGTACTTTAGCCAGGCTAACTGAGCAATACTTTGGACAAACGCAATATGTTAATCAAGTTGAGGCTAATGAATTCTCAAAAAATATTAAAAATAAACTACCAATGTATTTATCGTCGATAAAAGAGATTGCACGAAAACATGATTTTAACTGGGAGTTACTTGCCGCAATAAGCTATCAGGAATCGGGGTGGAACCCGTTAGCAAAATCAAAGACTGGGGTTAGAGGAATGATGATGCTGACGCTACCAACGGCTAAGGAGGTTAATGTGACAAATCGACTTGATGCAGAACAAAGCCTCAATGGTGGCGCCTTATATTTCACTAAACTTAAACATCGACTGCCTAAAAGTATTAAAGAGCCAGACAGAACTTGGCTTGCTCTAGCCGCTTATAATGTTGGTATGGGACACTTAGAAGACGCGAGGGTCATCACTGAGAAGCAAGGAGGCGATCCAAACAGTTGGTTTGATGTAAAGCAGAGCTTGCCCTTGCTCACTCAAAAAAAATGGTTTTCAAAAACCCGTTATGGTTACGCTAGGGGTTATGAGCCGGTTCAATTTGTACAAAATATCAGGCATTACCAACATGTTCTGTCTTGGCATGCCGTCATTAATCAATAACGACTGTATCAATATTTTATCGATCCACTTTAATTATTTGTGCGT
>DDED01000216.1 GCA_002336035.1 Cellvibrionales bacterium UBA1963 | reverse complement strand
GATTTTGTCGATATTAGGTGTAATAGCATTGTTAGGCACGTAGTCAAATTGCTTGTGGTACGCGCCCACATCAAACCAGCTCATGTCATCAGCTAGAATGAGTACGATGTTAGGTTTGCTTGCTGACGTAATGGCGTTCGTTTCAGGGGCAGACGCAGACGCTGCGGCTGAAACGATGCCGATTGTCAAAAATAAGCTCAGTGACGTTAACTTTGATACTGTTTTAAATAACATGTTACTCTCTTAGCATCAGTGCTAGATTTCTATTTTGGTGCCTGCAACAATGATTTTGTTTAAAGAGGCTCGCATTGCGATATCGAAGACGTCGTCTTAATTTACTCTCAACCACAAACCTTTGTGACATGAAACGCCTGAAGCATCCCGTGTCTTTTTTAAACCATTTTGTGAACTGGTCAAGCGATTTGCGTTAGAGATCAATACACATCTACTTGGCGGTTGTTGAAATAGCAACCAAAAGATAAACTAGGTGTTATACTACAACTTAAGTGCTTTCAATGAAACGGAAATATTGTTGATGTGGCACGGGATCATACTGTCATTAAAGACTTTAGTTATCAGTTATCCGCGTAGCTAAAAGCCCGTAAATAAAACATAATTTAATAGGAATCCACCCCATGAACCGTTTTTTGATGTGTTTGATATTCTCTCTTATTGGGGTTACTTCAAGCCATGCCGCTGAGACAAAGCAGCCGAATGTCTTGTTTATTATGGTGGATGACCTGCGCGTTGAGCTGGGTGCCTACGGAGCCCAGCATGTGAAATCTCCTTATATCGATCAGCTAGCAGCCAGCGGGACGCGCTTTGCCAATGCCTACGTCAGCGTGCCGGTCTGTGGCGCTTCGCGAGCGAGTTTGTTTACGGGAATGCGCGCCTTGCCAGATCGGTTTAAAAGTTACTATACATGGGTTGAGGAGGATGCGCCTGAAGCGACCACTATTTTTGAACAATTTAAAAACAATGGATATCACACGGTTGGCTACGGTAAGATTTTTCATCAAGCCCAAGATACTGCTCATAAAAGTTGGAGTGCTGGCAAAGCTGGGGTTATTAGTGACGAACGTGATCCGGCGCTAAAAACTGGCTGGCGTGATTACCAGCGCCCTGAAAACATTGCACTGTATAAAAAAATTAACCGTGGGCCTTCAACAGAAATATTTGACGGTCCCGATGAATCATATCTTGATGGAAAAGTGGCTAAAAAAGCGATTTCAACCATTAATAAGCTTGTTAAGTCAGACCAGCCATTCTTCCTTGCGGTAGGGTTCGTTAAGCCACACCTGCCCTTTAATGCACCTAAGAAATACTGGGACATGTATGACGCTGATCAGTTTACGCTGCCCTATGACGCTGATCAATCGAACCCTAGAGGCAATTTACCCAAAGGCGCTCCTGATCGCGCCTATCATCACTATGGTGAGTTAAGAGCGTATAGCGATACGCCTAAAAAGCCGGTTCCAGTCAGCGCAGAGCAGGGACGTCGTTTAATTCACGGCTACCATGCCTCAGTAAGTTATGCCGATGCGCAAGTTGGAAAGGTGTTGGCTGAGCTTGATAGGCTTGAAATCAGCGACAATACCATTGTTATTTTAATGGGCGATCATGGCTACAGTTTAGGTGAACATGGTTTGTGGTGTAAGCACTCAACCTTCGACGTGGCGACAAAAACTCCGCTTATTATTCGTGCCCCCCAAATGCCCCAGAATCAAACAGTCGAGGGACTAGTTGAATTTATTGATGTGTTCCCTACGCTGACTGATTTAGCCGGTATTCCCACGCCAGAACAAGCTGCTGGGATGAGTTTGGTTAGCCACATGAAAGATGACAGTTTACCAGCTAGAGCGGCAGTTTTTCCGCGCTATCTTTCGGCAGAGGCGATTCATACCGACCAATATACCCTGACGCAGTGGTATACTAAAAACGGAAAGTTGGGAGCCGAAATGCTTTATGATAACCTCAATGACCCCGATGAAACGCAGAATCTTGCTGAACAGCCAGAGTATAAATCGGTGCGTAAGGGGTTAGAGCGTCAATTAAAAAGGCACATAAAGACTCGTCAATAATGAAATCAACTGCGGCATGAGTGATCTGACCAGAGATCAATTGCTTTTGATTTATTCTTCAGAATAAATCTTTGTTATTGTTGCACATGTTTTTTAAAATCGTATCTGCATGAGTAAATACTTCACGTCACCAAAAGAAAAAGTCTGTGTGTCGAAGTGTTTAAACATAAATTGGGCCTTAACAACATTAATGTGCGCAATTTTTTTAAGATTATAATTTTATTATTCATTAGGTGTCAGTCGTCAGCACTAAGCCACTTTTATCACGGTGAGTTTTATAAAGGGTATCGTTCTAGAATCGTGGCTGAACTCATCAGACCGAAGTTTTACTTAGTCAAGTTGTCAGTACATACGGTTTGGGTATGGTATTGCTATTTTTAGCTAACCTTTTGAGTGCTTCAAAAATATTGTACAGCACTCGTCTCGGACCACTCAATCTGACTGGCATATCAATTCATTTCGTTAACTAAAGCTTGTTGTGTCAGGGTTCGCACTTTATGGGCGACTCGTTTATTTATTCAGCTGAGGTGCATTCCAAAAACACGTAAAATCGTGGTTATAGGTCGTTAAATAGTGATAATAAAAGGGCGAGTCACAGTCATTTATGATGCATTGTCATTGACTATGATATGCTACCAATAATCAATATTAATCATTTGAGGTTCTTCGTTTTATGTCAGATAAGAAACAACCGGTCGATGAGGCGCGTAAAAATGCCAAACATGAGGCGGCTATGAAAAAGCAAAAAACCAATGTCGATGCCAGTATTGCGGCTGCAGATGAAGAGCGTGGCATTGGAATATTATTAACCGGCAATGGCAAGGGAAAAACCAGTTCAGCATTCGGCATGGTTATCCGTGCTTTGGGATATGGTTATAAAGTCGGGGTGGTACAATTTATTAAAGGTGAACAATTGTCAGGCGAAGAGTTATACCTTCGCGATCAATGTCCAGAAGTCACTTTTTATCAAATGGGCACTGGGTTTACTTGGGATACGCAGGACCGCAGTGGTGATATTGCTGCCGCCAAAAGAACGTGGGAGGTTGCGCGCCAACTGCTGACGGATAACTCCGTTCATTTGGTCGTACTCGATGAGCTAACGTACATGCTGTCTTTTGATTATCTCGATGAGCAAGAGGTGCTTGATGCGCTCGTCCAGCGCCCTGCGAGTCAAAGTGTGGTAGTCACAGGCCGTGGTGGCGGATCATCATTACAGTCCATTATGGACACTGTGTCGGAAGTTAAAGAAGTTAAACATGCTTTTAATAAGGGCATTATGGCCCGAAAAGGCGTCGACTTTTAATGCGATCTTTACTGTTAGTTATTACGCCCATGGTGATTTTTTTGGGGCTCTGTGTCGGTCCTGTTGATACGAGTCTTTTTCAAGTATGGTCTTTACTGCCCTCAATTATAGTGTCCCAGTCACCGATCGATCCAGATTTAATGGGTAGCTACCCTGTCGTGAGGGAGTTACGCTTACCGCGCACTTTTTTGGCGTGGTTAGTTGGCGCCGGTTTGGCCATGTCAGGTGCGGCAATGCAAGGTTTGTTTCGAAACCCTTTAGCAGACCCTTCAATTATTGGTGTCACAAGTGGTGCCTCGCTAGGTGCAAGTATTGCTGTTGTATTAATAGGTTCACAATTTAATGCTTGGCTGGGGTTATCGAGTATAGTGTTAGGTGCGTTTTTGGGTGGTCTGCTCGCTGTCGTCATTGTCTACCGACTAGCTAGCGGAGCGCATTCGTCGGTTAACGCTGGCTCATTATCAGCCGATCAGGGCACGTCAGTAGCGACTATGTTGTTGGTTGGTATAGCGATAACTGCATTAGCTGGCGCGGCAAATAGTGCGCTAGCGTTCATAGCCGACAATGAAACGTTACGACGGATTAGTTTATGGAATATGGGCGGTCTCGACGGAGCTAATGATCAGCGGTGCTTGGTTGGATTGTTAATTATAGTGCCTTCAATGCTGATTTTATGGCGATCACATCGCTCGTTAGATGCTCTTTTATTGGGTGAATCTGAAGCGCATTATTTAGGTGTTAACGTCTCTTATACAAAACGATTATTAATCATGGTTGTTGCTTTAGCTGTTGCTACTTCAGTGGCATTAGCTGGTGTAATTGGCTTTGTGGGTTTGGTTGTCCCGCATTTGTTGAGAATGTTAATCGGCCCTGGTCATCGTCAGTTAATGGTTTGCTCGGCTTTAGCTGGTGGCATCTTATTAGTCCTGGCCGATGTGCTCGCCAGGCTACTGATTTCTCCGGCGGAGTTACCCGTTGGCGTAGTGACGGCTGTTATAGGCGCACCATTTTTTATTTTACTGCTGCGACAACGCAACGGCTATGCTTTACAGTGATAATGCTATGATCGATGAAGTATTAAGCTTTCACGCTGTATCATTGGTGCGGGGTCAGAATGAACTGCTTTGCGGCATTGATTTGCAATTGGCGTCTGGACAGATGCTTGCATTGTTAGGGCCTAATGGCGCGGGAAAAACCAGCTTATTAAACTGCGTTAATGGAATTAAAGATTACAGCGGCACAATCATGCTTCATGGGCGGTCAGTTTTAGACTTTAATCTTAAGCAGCGAGCTAAAATATTAGCTCTACTGCCGCAGCAGTCAGCGTTAAGCTTTCCTTTTTCCGTCAGTGAAATAGTTATGCTCGGTCGCTACTCACATCGCACAGGGAATCGAATAGACTGTGCCATTACCGATAGGTTATTGGATCTGATGCATTTAACTGCGTTAGCAGGGCGCCCTTATACTTCCCTTTCTGGCGGTGAAAAGCAGCGGGTACAACTTGCTAGAGTACTATCACAATTGGTCTTGACAGAAGATCTTGCACTGCATCGTGGCAGTGTTTTATTGCTTGATGAACCCGTGTCTTCGTTGGATTTATTGCATCAGTCAAGCTTAATGAAGGTACTTAAACAATTATGTGATACAGGCCTAGCGGTTGCAGTGGTATTACATGATTTGAATCTGGCAGCGGCCTACGCTGACCAATGCGCTCTTCTCAAAAAAGGAAAATTAATTGCCTCAGGCACCGTCGAGGAAGTGATGACGGCGCCATTGATTAAGCAGGCTTACGGTATTGATGTTGATATTATCCTACACCCCAAAACGGCTAAGCCCCTCGTCATACGGGATCATTGATTAGTATGTGGTTAGTTAAACGTATTAAGTGGCCATTGCTGAGTGTGCTATTTTGTTTAGCGTGTCCCTTTAGTTTTGCCCGTTCAATTTTTCTCATTGATGATTTGGGTGCTGAAGTTTTACTGTCGCAGCCAGCGAAAAGCATTGTTTTATTGGGGCCCAATTTAGTTGAAAGTGCATTCGCTATTGCTGCTGCTGACACTATTATTGGCGTTTCTGAGTATTCAGATTACCCTTTGGCGGCAAAAAAGATTCCTCGGGTGGCCTCATACAACAC
The DNA here is from genome assembly GCA_002336035.1 of Cellvibrionales bacterium UBA1963. Taxonomy (GTDB): domain Bacteria; phylum Pseudomonadota; class Gammaproteobacteria; order Pseudomonadales; family UBA7434; genus UBA7434. The sequence continues at coordinate 20,851 of DDED01000216.1, read as the reverse complement.
CATTAACTACGAACAAATATTAGCCTCAAAGCCCGACTTAATTGTTATTTGGGCTTCAGGATTTGGTGCAGATAAAATACAAAAGTTACGTGATCTAGGCCTGACGGTATTTGCATCAGAGCCACAAACGCTCGCAGATATTGGGCAACTATTGCGTACTTTGGGAATATTGACTGGGCATGTCCTTTTGGCTGAGCAAGCCGCTACTGACTATGAGGAAAAATTAGCCCAATTGGCGCGACAATATCGACAGCAACGACCTGTAAGTGTTTTTTATCAAATTGGGCATCAACCCATGCAGACATTGAACGGCCAGCATATTGTCAGTGATGTGATAAGACTCTGTGGGGGCATTAATGTATTTGCTGAACAACCAGAAATAGCTCCAAAAGTCACTATAGAAGCCGTAATAGCCGTGAATCCAGAGGTTATAATGGCCGGTGTTTCTGATCAGAAAAAGCCTGCTTGGTTTGATGATTGGTACACATGGCCAATGATTACCGCCGTCAAAAAAAACCAGCTTTTTATCGTTAATTCAAATACCATGGTCAGGCATGCACCACGTATTCTTGAAGGGGCCAAGCAATTATGTCATTTCTTGGATCAAGTTAGGTCATCTGTTGAGGTTAACGTTGAATAAGCTACCAGCCCAAAACGATGACGAAGACGACGAAGATGATAATCGTGGTAATCGTATGGCTTCAACACATTCAGACCCTGTAAATGTGTCACCTGAGGCGGAGTTACAGTCGATCAGCGCGCACCCATATCAACGGCTTACTCCCGATGTGGTTATTGATGCCGTTGAGTCAACTGAGCGTTTTTCTGATGCGAGAATTCTTGCACTCAACAGTTATGAAAATCGTGTTTATCAAGTCGGTATTGAAGAATCAGAACCGGTTATCGTAAAGTTTTATCGACCTGAGCGATGGACTAAAGAGCAAATCATTGAAGAGCATGCTTTTACCCAACAGCTTTATGATTTGGACATTCCAGTTGTACCACCATTAAAAATTAATCGCGGTGATCAGCCAACTCTGAGTCAATATAACGACTTTTATTTTTCAATTTATACCCGTCAAGGGGGCAGAGCGCCAGAATTAGATAACCTTGACCACCTTTACCAGCTAGGCCAGTTTATTGGCCGAATTCATGCGGTTGGCGCGAGCTATCAGTTCAAATACAGAGTTGATTTGCGGGTGCATGATCTTGGTTATAAAAGCGTGGCTTATTTACTCGACAATGCTTTTATTCCAGAAGATTTACGTGCAGCTTACCAGTCAATTACGGGCCAATTGCTTGCGGCTATAGATGCCTGCTCGCCCGATGACTTGCGATTTAAGCGATTAAGTCTTCATGGAGATTGTCACCCTGGCAACGTTTTATGGCGCGATGACCGGCCTCACTTTGTTGATTTTGATGACGCTATGACCGGCCCAGCGATTCAAGATTTATGGATGTTACTTTCAGGTGACCGTCTAAACAAGCAACTACAGCTGAGTGAGATTATCGAAGGTTATGAGGCTTTTTACCCTTTTGATACCGCCGAGTTAAGCTTGATTGAGCCACTCAGAGCATTAAGAGTCTTGCACTACAGTGCTTGGCTAGCCAGACGCTGGAATGATCCTGCTTTTCCGATCAGTTTTCCTTGGTTTAATACAGAGCGGTATTGGTCTGAACATATCCTTGAGCTCAAGGAGTTGGTGTCGTCTTTGGCCGAGCCCAGCTTGACATTGCCTGACTCAATTTAACTGCAATAAGGGCAGATAAACGATTAATTATTGACCCAAACGGCCGTTTTTCGGTTTAACATCGATGATCGATGACCTTTTACGCTTATTGTTTATGTTTATCTGGTCGATATAATGGATGTTATTGACGTTGTTGATACAATACAACGTATGAGCCGTATATACCTTTAACTCACGATGAAAACAACTAATCGCTTCTGAGGCAAATTGAAATGGGCGCACAAGCTGCACAAGTGTTAACCGAACAAGAAGAAAAAAACGCCATTGCTGATTCTATTCTGCAAGGGATCATTGAAATGCAACCTCGTTTACGCGAGCGTGCTAGTAAGGCTAAAGAAGATCGACGTGTACCTCAAGAGAGTGTTCAAGAGTTACAGGATCTGGGATTCTTTTTAGCAATGCAGCCTAAACGCTATGGTGGTTATGAACTCGACCCTCAGCATTTTTTCAAATTTAGCATGGCTATCGCAGAAGGTTGCATGTCAACTTCCTGGGCAATGGGCATTGTGGCAGTCCATCCTTTTCAGCTTGCGCTAATGGACGACAAAGCACAGCAAGACGTTTGGGCTGATGATATTCATACTCGGGTCAGTTCCTCGTACGCGCCAATGGGAATGGCTGAACCGGTGGAAGGTGGTTTCAAGTTCAGCGGTCGATGGGGTTGGTCAAGTGGTTCAGGGCATTGCACCTGGGCTTTGCTCGGAGGAATAATTCCTGGTGAAGGTTACCGCACATTTTTGGTGCCAAATTCAGACTACGAAATAGCGGATACCTGGCAGGTCATGGGACTTCAGGGAACGGGCAGCAACGACGTCATTGTCAAAGATGTGTTTGTACCCGACCACAGAACCCATAAGCAAATGGACGGTTTTAACCTCACCAACCCAGGCTATGAGGTCAACAAGGCGCCCGTTTATAAAATTCCTTGGGGTCAAGTGTTTGCTCGAACGGTTTGTACGCCAGCGATCGGTTCTTGTAAAGAAGCCCTTCGATTGTATAAAGAGTTAGTTAAAAATAAAGCCAGTGCAGACCCGACTAAACTTGCTGGTGATGTTGGTACCAATGAGCGTATTGCCTTTGCAGCTAATGGCATTGATGAAATGGAATGTATTTTAATGCGCAACTTTGATCGCATGATGGAGTATGTTGATGCCGGTGAAGAGATCCCTATGGATGAGCGCATTATGTACCGTTATCAGTCATCGTTAATTATTGAAAAGAGTATAGCGGTCGTTGATCATTTATTTAACGTTGCCGGTGGTGGTTCGGTTTTCCTTAATAGTGAGATTCAGCAACGTTTTCTAGATATTCATACGGCCAGAGCACACGTTGCAAATAATCCAACCAGCTTCAGTCGTAATTTAGGGGCTACTCAACTTGGTCTCGATAACGGCGACGCGTTTTTATAAGCGAGCGAATAAAAAAAACCCGATTATTAAATCGGGTTTTTTTTTGGCTTAATTATTTATTTAATGAGCAATAAGTTATTGAGACTGAGTCAGGGCAAATAACTACTGGTTGTTAAGGTCTGTTAACCACCGCGTAAACGCTCAATAGCTTTCATTGCTAATGCATCATCAGCAGGGTCTTCAGGGATAGGAAAAGTGATTCTTTTGGTTAGCCCTTGATACCGATCGATCATGACCTCAGCAATATTGTCGTAAGTGCCTTTAGGAACAAATTCTTGCAGCATTTCATCAGATAGAATGTCTTTCATGACGGACCAGTTACCTTGGCGGGTCATGTCTAGTAGTTGCTGCCCTTTTTCCTGCCAGCCGAAAAGCTCAAGACTTGGCCAGTAAGCCGGTGTGGAGTACAGAAAACCAAGTAAGCCTCGTTGCTTTTCCCATTCTGCATCGACGGTGGCTTGATCCTTACCCGTTGCGGTCAGCGGACCAAGAATTAACTTAAAGTCATCGTCATCACCGCTTCTACCCGTGCGGGCAAAACCCTCATTTAGGCGCGGGATACACACTTCGCGAATGTAGCGCGGGGGTGTATTTGTGGGGTGAGTGATCATTCCATCCGCGATGGCGCCCACCATTTTAGTCATGTTCGGCCCCACAGCGCCCGCTAAAATGGGGATATTAGGGTGATCAATTGGGCCCGGATTGAAAAATGGCTGCAATTTAGAAAATTGATAGTATTCGCCTTCAAAGTTGAGGCGCTCACCTGTCTGAAAAGTGTCGAAAATAACCCTTAATGACTGCATGTATTCGCGTAAATGTGGCACCGGCGAACCCCAGTGAGAACTGTAACGTTTTTCGATATTGCCTTTGACCTGTGTACCTAAACCAACTTCAAAGCGTCCTTTAGACATGTGTTGAAGATCCCATGAGGCAACAGCAACGGTCATAGGGCTGCGTGGGAAAGCGACGAGCACGCTGGTAGAAACGATTAAAGATGTCGTCGCGTTAAGCGCTAATGCAGCCAATAATAAACCGTCATGAACGGCATCGGGAACCTGTAAACCATTAAAACCCATGGCTTCTGCACGCTTAGCGTGCACACCGATTTCAGCAGGTGACATGGTCTCGGGCGTGGCGGCAAAGACTTCAAACATAAATGTATCCTAATTAAGAGATTGTGCAACGAAGGGCTTATATTCAGGTGCGGTTTCAGACTTGCAATATAGTAAGCCAAACTTATTATAAGCATGGCTTACAATGTGTAAAGTACCTAAGAAGCCATTACACTTCGTTTTCTGGATGATGCTTTTTAAGCAAAAAATAACGCGTCGAAAGTGCGAAGCGGCCTTCAACCATTGGATACTGATTTAAATAACGTAAATACTTAATTATGGGGACGGCAATGTCAAACAGAAAAGTGGCGTTTATTACTGGGGCCAGTCGCGGTATTGGAGCAGAATCTGCAGTGGCTTTGGCCAAGGTTGGTTGGGACGTAGCTATAACGGCTCGAACGCTCAATGATGGCGAGTCGCAAAACTACGCGGTAGGCGAGCGAGCGTTGCCAGGCAGCTTGGCCGCAACTGCTCAAGCCGTCCATGCTGCAGGAGGGCAAGCCCTGTGTTTAAAAGCTGATATCTTGGATCAAGCATCCATCATTTCTGCCGCAGAACAAGCAATTGCTCACTTTGGTAGCGTTGATTTATTGTTTAATAACGCTGTTTATCAAGGCGATGGTAATCAGCAAAATTTACTTGATGTAACGGATCAGCAGTTAAAAAACATTTATCAAAGTAATATATTCACGCCACTTGCCTTGGTGAAAAGTTTATTACCCAGTATGCTGGATCTTGACGTCAGTACCGTCATTAACATGGTCTCATTTACAGCGTTTAATGATCCGCCGGTCCCTGCTGCCGAAGGTGGATGGGGATTTGCTTACCCGTCTTCAAAAGCGGCGTTTGGTCGAATGGCAGGTTCTTTGCGCGCCGAACATAAAAACACCGGTTTAAGGGTGTTTAATTTAGAGCCAGGCACAGTTATTACTGAGGTCATGCGTGAATTGGGAATCGACGAAAAAGTACTCAAGGGTTTTAAGTCATGCACACCTCAAGCCATTGCCGCGGTGGTGGCTTGGCTGGCTGAGAATGAGCCGTCCGAGGCATGGCAGCCTCGCGATATTTTACGAGGCCCTGCGATAGCAAAGCATTTAGGTGTTTTATCCATAGAATCACTGCTCTGATAACGAGCAATCTTCAAAAGGGAAAAATCATGAACAAAATACTATTAGAAAAAACTGACGGTTATGCCATCCTGACTTTAAATCGACCGGAAAGTATGAATGCTTTGTCGCGTGAATTACGGGATGATTTTGTGCAGGCGTTAGAAGACTGTCAAGCGGATGAAGCAATCAGAGTATTAATCATTACAGGCAAAGGAAAAGCATTTTCTGCCGGGTTTGACTTAAAGGAATTAGCCTCACCTGCTTCGGGCACGGCGGCTGAGACCGCGGATAATATTATAGCGCGGGCAATAGAAGCGTTCGAGGGTCCAATTATTGGCGCTATTAATGGCCATGCTATTACTGGTGGGTTTGAATTGGCCTTAGCCTGCGATGTGATTATCGCATCCGAAAACGCCCGGTTTGCTGATACGCATGCCAGAGTCGGCATTTTAGCAGGTTGGGGTTTAAGTCAACGACTGCCTCGTTTAATTGGATTGTCTCGGGCAAAAGAACTGTCTCTAACTGGTAGGCCGTTATTTGCCAAAGAGGCCTATGAATGGGGTTTAGTTAATCGCGTGGTTGCCACTGATGAATTGCTGCCCGTTGCGATTGAGATGGCAAAAGAAATGTGTGCCTGTGTGCCGCATATTATGCGTCAATATAAAAAGTTAATTGACGATGGTTTTAGTATGCACTTGAAAGAAGCAATGATATATGAGGAACAAGTTGCCATTGAGTCAGCTAAAAATGCGGCTGCACATTTACTTGCAGGCCGTCGTGAAGAGGTCATTAAAAAGGGACGCAGCGAGAAAAGTTAATAGCAAATCAGTTCAAACAGTCAACTTTAAACGATGTTTATTGTATCATTCACGGCCTTGTCTCATGGTATGATGACAACGCTTTTTATAACCTTAGATGGTTCTATGTAATTGTCTGAGTTATGTATTTAACTAACTAATTCGGGAGGCTTTCGCTATGAAAGTAAAAGTCGCAATCATTGGGTCAGGCAATATTGGTACCGACCTTATGATTAAAATTATTCGCAGCTCTGAACATCTAGAAATGGCTGCTATGGTCGGTATCGATCCAGCATCTGATGGTTTGGCTCGTGCAGAACGGATGGGCGTACCGACGACGCATGAAGGTATTGATGGCCTCGTTAAAATGAGTCATTTTGATGAGATACGTATTTGTTTTGATGCAACTTCGGCATACGCTCACAAGCATCATAATGAGGTTTTGCAGCAGTATGGTAAGCAGGTTGTGGATCTTACGCCGGCTGCAATTGGGCCATACACGATTCCTGTGGTCAACTTAGAAGAGCATTTAGATCAGCCGAATGTCAATATGGTGACGTGCGGTGGACAGGCGACTATTCCAATGGTGGCCGCAGTGAGTCGAGTGGCTGAAGTTCACTATGCAGAAATTGTTTCCTCAGTATCATCTCGTTCAGCGGGTCCCGGCACACGTGCCAATATTGATGAGTTTACTCAAACCACTTCCCGGGGTATCGAAGTGGTTGGCGGTGCTAAAAGGGGCAAGGCGATTATTATTTTAAATCCAGCTGAGCCACCCATGATTATGCGAAATACGATATTTACTTTATCGGCACCCGTTGAGGAGCAAAAAATAATTGATTCAGTGGATCAGATGGTGGCAGGGGTTAAGACATATGTTCCTGGTTATAGTTTAAAGCAGGAAGTGCAATTCGAGCATTTTAGCCAATCGGCACCACTTCATATTCCAGGCTATGGCGATTTTTTTGGTGTTAAATCTTCGATCTTTTTAGAGGTTGAAGGCGCCGCACATTATTTGCCATCGTATGCAGGTAATTTAGATATTATGACATCAGCGGCGCTAGGCACTGCTGAGCGATTGGCCCAATTAAAATATGCGGTTGCTGCCTAAAACGCGAGGGGAGAATAAACAATGAGCATTGATCCAAGCAAAGATAAAGTGTATATCCAAGATGTGAGTTTACGTGATGGTATGCATGCTATACGTCATATGTACTCTATTGATCATGTGAAAGAAATTGCTAAGGCTCTTGATGACGCAAAGGTTGACGCTATTGAAGTGGCGCATGGTGATGGTTTGTCGGGCACGAGTTTTAATTATGGCTTTGGCGCTCATACTGATAAAGAGTGGATCGCAGCAGTCGCTGAGGTGTTAACGCACGCCAAGCTGACAACATTGATCTTACCGGGTATCGCGGTAAAAGAAGATCTTCAGTGGGCTTGGGATATGGGCGTCCGCTCAGTAAGAGTTGCCACCCACTGCACTGAGGCCGATGTTTCTAAGCAGCACATTGAATTTGCTCGCGAGTTAGGAATGGACACGGTTGGCTTTTTAATGATGTCACATATGCAAACTCCGAAAGGCTTAGCTGAACAGGCTAAGTTAATGGAGTCTTATGGCGCAGAATGTGTGTATGTTGTTGACTCTGGGGGCGCACTCAACATGCAAGATGTTGCCGATCGATTTAAAGCCTTTGGTGATATTTTGGATCCTAAAACTGAGCGAGGTATTCATGCGCACCATAACTTAGCGTTGGGCGTAGCAAACTCGATCGTTGCTGTGCAACATGGCGCTAATCGAGTGGACGCTTCATTAGCGGGCATGGGTGCGGGGGCGGGAAACGCACCTTTAGAGGTTTTTATTGCTGCCATTGAGCGAATGGGCTGGAATCATGGTACGGATCTTTACGCGTTGATGGATGCGGCTGACGACCTCGTCAGGCCGCTTCAAGACAGACCCGTTCGCGTTGATCGTGAAACGCTATCACTTGGCTATGCCGGTGTTTACTCGAGTTTTTTACGGCATGCAGAAAAAGCCTCCGAGACCTATGGCCTAGAAACGCGAGATATTTTAGTTGAGCTTGGCCGGCGAAAAATGGTTGGTGGCCAAGAAGATATGATTGTTGATGTCGCATTGGACATGCTTAAGGCTAAAGATCTAGAGATGAGTATAGAAGATTACGCGGCATCGATTGATAAACGAGACCATAGCATTGCCTCAGAAGGGTAAATAAAAAAATAAAAAGTGAGATATTTTATGTCAGATTTTGATTTTGAGTCGACCCGTCGAACACTGGCTACGGAGCAGGGTGTTATTCACTATCACGAGGCGGGTGACGGCCCTGCATTATTGATGATCCATGGTTCTGGGCCTGGTGTTAGTGGGTGGGCAAATTTTGAAGGTAACCTACCTTTTTTTGCCGCTCATTTTCGGTGTTTAATTATTGACTTGCCAGGCTACGGCGGCAGTGATCCCGTTGAAGGCAATCCAGTGGTTGAATGCGTCAGTGCCTGTATCCGTCTCTTAGACGGCCTAGGGATTGATAAATCGCACCTTATCGGCAACTCATTAGGTGGCATCGTTGGTGGTTACTTAGCGGCACAGCACAGCGAACGAGTGAATCGTTACGTGACTATTGGCGGCTTAGGCATGAACTTATTTTCGCCTTTCCCCTGCGAGGGGCTTAATCTGCTCACTAACTTTGTTGAAGATCCCACTCGTGAAAAGATTATTGCATGGCTCCGCTCGATGGTGTTTGATCAAGCTATGGTCACAGAGGAGTTAATTAATACTCGCATGGAGCGAGCCCTTGAAGCAAAAACGTTAGCAACCAGTCGATTGATGTATTCAAGAGAAACTCAGCAGGTAATGGCTGCCGCTTTCCGTGGTCCTGATGCAACCGCAAGGATTGCTCATTTAGGTTCTATTACAGTGCCAACACTCGTTACCTGGGGTCGTGATGATCGAGTAACACCTGTTGATATGGCTCTGTTGCCGATGAGGCTTATTCCCAATGCCGAATTGCATATTTTCCCTAACTGTGGACACTGGGCTATGATTGAACGTAAAGCCGAGTTTGAAAGTGTTACGCTTTCATTTTTACAGCGCTAAGCATCGATGTCAGATGATGTTATTTCTGAAAAAATAGACCCAGCCATGATGCATTTGCAATCGATCAATTCGATCGTGAATGCAGGCGATAATAAGCCGCCTCAAAAGCTTTCATCGCTAAGGTATTTGCTTACTTACATAAAACCCTATCGAGCTTATTGGCTGGGAGCTTTATTCGCCTTAATTATTACCTCTGCAATTAGTCTCTTAATGGGGCAGGGGATTAAGTTAGTTATCGACGTTGGCTTTGGTCAAGACTCGATGCAGTTATTGAATCAATCACTGCTGGTCTTAGTTGTGTTGGCATTAATTATGGCGGCGGGCACATTTACTCGTTTTTATTTGGTTTCTTGGCTCGGTGAAAGAGTTAGCGCTGATATTCGAACGGCTGTTTTTAATCACTTAACTCATCTTCATCCAAGTTTTTTTGAAACCAACCGCAGCGGTGAGATAACCTCTCGATTAACTACCGACACAACATTATTACAGACCATTATTGGCAGCTCAGTATCGATGGCCCTAAGAAGTTCGCTAACGACTCTGGGCGGTTTAGTGATGTTGTTCGTTACCAATGCTTTTTTGGTTTTTAAGGTTATATGGGTAGTTCCATTGGTTATCTTACCCATGATTCTTTTTGGTAAGCGAGTGAAGAAATTGTCGAGAGACAGTCAGGATTCTATTGCTGATGTCGGTAGTTATGCCGGAGAAATCATTCAAAATATTAAAACTGTTCAAAGTTATACTCAAGAGCCCCAAGAAAGAATCGCTTTTGCGCGTCATGTAGAGCGGGCTTTCATGTTTGCTAAGCTGCGAATTAAGCACCGTGCTTTTTTAATAGCTTCAGTCATTATGATGGTTTTTTTAGCGCTGGCTGTGATGCTTTGGTTTGGCGGTCGAGACGTAATTCTTGGTGTCATGACTGCCGGTGATTTAGCTGCATTTATATTTTATGCCATGTTAGTCGCTATGGGTGTAGCGACAATCTCGGAAGTCTTTTCTGATCTGTTGCGCGCTGCAGGTGCGACGGAGCGATTGATTGAGTTGTTAGCGGTCGATAGCCTCATCAAACAAGGCGGAAATGAACTTAAGGTTGAAGCATTGAAAGCTGAAACATTGAAAGCTGAATTGAGTTTTCGGCAAGTAAACTTCTGCTACCCCTCAAGGCCCGACCAGCCGGCGTTAATTGATTTTTCATTGCAACTTCCCGAAGGTAAAGTCATTGCTTTAGTCGGTCCTTCTGGTGCTGGGAAATCAACCGTATTTGAATTATTACAGCGGTTTTATGACCCGCAATCAGGCCAGGTCGTGTTAGGTGGAGCTGATGTTAGTCAATTAGACCCTCAATTTTTAAGGCGCCAGATGGCTGTTGTGGCACAGCAACCGGTTTTATTTACCAATGATGTGGCCACTAATATACGCTATGGCAAGCCAGAAGCGAGCGATGCCGAAGTTGTTGCAGCGGCAAAGGCCGCTCATGCTGATGAATTTATTACCCGCTTGCCACAAGGTTATCAAAGTTTTTTGGGTGAGCAAGGTGTGCGGTTATCCGGTGGCCAAAAACAACGCATTGCTATAGCCCGTGCAGTTTTAAAAAATCCTCGGATTTTAATGCTCGATGAAGCGACCAGTGCGCTTGATACTGAGAGTGAGTTTCATGTGCAGCGTGCTTTAGCTGCACTAATGCAGGGTCGCACCACCGTCATTATTGCTCACCGATTATCGACTATTTTGCATGCTGACAGTATTGCCGTTATGGACCAAGGTCGGTTAGTTGCAGAGGGCGACCATAGTAGTCTCTTGAAAAGCTCGCCGCTCTATGCAAAGCTTGCTAGGTACCAATTCTCTGAACAATAATTCCATCTACTTAAGCTTGGAACATCAATGGATACTTTTTATTGGCACGATTATGAAACTTGGGGTGTTAATCCAGCCTCGGATATGCCCTCGCAGTTTGCTGGTGTGCGAACCGATATGAACTTTAATATTATCGGTCAGCCGCTAAATATTCTCTGTAAACCTTCTTTAGATGTTATTCCCCATGCTGAGGCTTGTATGGTGACCGGCATGACGCCTCAGCAGGTCGAGCAACAGGGGGTTAGCGAGCGAGAATTTTTTGCCGCTATTCACTATGAGCTTGCTCAGCCACAGACCTGCGGAGTTGGCTATAACAGTATTCGCTTTGATGATGAAGTGACCCGTTATGGATTGTATCGTAACTTTTATGACCCCTATGCGCGTGAATGGGAAAACAATAATTCTCGATGGGACATTATTGACATGGCGCGCTTGTGTTACGCCTTGCGGCCCGATGGAATTCACTGGCCGCAACGTGACGATGGCACGGTCTCTTTTCGTCTTGAGGACTTAACCGTTGCTAATAACCTTGAGCATCATTCTGCTCATGATGCGTTGTCTGATGTCTATGCTACTATCGCAGTTGCCAAGCTTATCAAGCAAAAACAACCTGAACTATTTCAACATATATTTGAGCTTAGGAAAAAATTGAAAGTTTCAAATCTACTTGAGCTGGGCGCTGGCAAGCCTATCTTGCATATCTCTTCCCGTTTTGGGCCTGAGAGTAAAGCCGCTTCATTGGTGCTGCCTGTGGCACAAAGCTTAAAAAATAAAAACGAAATTATTTGTCTTGATTTGCGTTATAGCCCTGACCCTGTCTTAAATTTACCCATTGAAGAACTGTCAGCGTTATTATTTACTCGTGCTAAAGACCTGCCCAGTGGCATTGATCGCATACCTATAAAATCGATTCATATTAATAAGTGCCCGATCGTATTAACACCCAAGCTTCTTAATGCAACCGCCGCTAAACGACTGAATTTAGACCTTGAAGTTTGTGAGCGTCATCGGCAACGCTATTTAGCGAGTGCAGATTTGCCCGAGAAATTACAGCAGGTCATTGCTGGCACTGAGTATGATAATACCGGAAAAGACGCAGAAGCTTTATTATATGATGGTTTTATTCCTAATAATGATAAGAGGCTAATGGCGTCGGTTGTTTCAGCGAGCGCCTCCGAGTTGTCTGATCAAGTCTTTCCGTTTCAAGACGCTCGTTTAGTCGCGTTATTATTTCGCTATCGAGCGCGTAATTTTCCTAGCAGTTTGACGGCAGAAGAACAGCAAGACTGGATCGAATTTTGTCGTGATAAATGCTTGCATGGTGTCGATAATCGGTTGGAAAAAGAACGTGATAATATCCAACAATTAAAAGTAGCGAAACCTGAAAAAACTGCATTACTTGATCAATTAAATCAATACCTTGAAGACAAATTTCGCCAGCTGAGTTCGTAGTAACTTCAGTTATTTGTTCGCTTCTATGGCTAAACGATGCCCATGTTGGTCCAGCCACCGCTCTGCATGCTTGCTTTGTGGATATGTCTTTTCAACCATTTGCCAAAAACGCTTTGAATGATTCGCGTGACTTAAGTGGCAAACTTCGTGGGCTATAATATAGTCGATTACAAATAATGGTGCCAAAATGATGAGTGGATTGTACTGAATATTACCTTCACTGGTGCAATGCCCCCATTTGCTTTTGGTGCGTCTATAAGTGATATTCTGCAGTTTTTTATCAACACCTAGCTGCTTGGCGAGAGTGTGTGTTTGTAGTGACATATATTGGCGTGCCTGTTTTTTCAACCAGGTCAAAAAAACAGTGGTGCTTTTTTTTTCAATCTCATCTTGGGACATCGTTAGGGGAGAGGTCAGCAGTATATCAAGTCCATCATCATTAGCCTTAATTGATGCTCGCTCACGGTCCATTTTATGATTAATGGACAGTGATAGCGGAATACCTAAGACGGGTATTATCGCATGATCGATGATGCGATATATATCTTTTAGCTGCAACTTCTGTTGCTCGACTTGTTGAAAAATCCAATTTTCTTTACTGTCGACAAAGGTGTCTATCCAACTCAGGGGGGCCTTTAGCGGAGCCCTGACTATTACCGAAGCACGCTTAACAATTATTGACAGTGTTTTTCGTTTACTTCGAATCAGCTGATAATTTATTTTAGGTTTAATGTGCGCAGTTAAACGCTGCGTGTTGGTTGGTTGCAATACGGCACCATTAAAATTGAAAGCGATCTGTTCAAGGGGTTCGACGGTCTTTGAATTAACCATTTTTAAGTTTCTTGATCAGGGTATTTATGAACACCTAGATCGATGCTTTCTATCTGACTTCCCAGCACGATAATAAAGCCTTGATAACGTTCCTCGCCCGTTGAGGTGAATTCGAATTGGTAGTTTCTCCACCAGTGCAGACGTTTGTCTGGGCCGCGTTTAAACCAGACTCGATGCATGCCAATACTTTGGTCCAGAAGTTGTACTTGCATTGTCTGGCAGTGTTTTCTGACAGCAGCTAACGTCATTTCACGCACTTTTAGCTCGGAAAAAAAATACCAACCAACCAGTAATCCCAGTAGTAAAAAAATAATATGGTAGAGGCTGAGGCTCATAATAAAACCTTCTTTTTGTATAAGATTATAAATTACCGACAATAACTTTCATCAATAGTCATTTTAGCTTAATTTATCTGATTTTGCATTAGCGCGGCTTCGGCTTGTAAAATCACGATTTCAGTTAATCGATAAGGCAATAAAAAGATCAAAAATAGTATTTTCCTTGCTATTAATCGATTATATTAAGGGGTCTATTGTGATTAATTCTGAAGGAGGTTATGTGATGAAAGATCCCGTTTTAATTAATTTTGATCAAGGTGTGTTAACGGTTACATTCAATCGACCAGAAAAAAAGAACCCAATGAATAATGCTATCTATAGTCAAACCAATCAGGCTATTCTTCGTGCTGAAGAGGAAGCTAAGATCAAGGTGGTTGTCTTGACGGGTGCGGGGGATTTTTTTAGCGCAGGTAATGATATCGCTGATTTTATGTCACAGCCGCCTGATGACGAAACATCCCCTGTTGTGCAACTATTGATTCGTTTGGCGAATACTGACATCCCTATTTTGGCGGCAGTTAATGGTCCAGCTATTGGCATAGGTACGACTATTTTATTGCATTGTGATAAGGTATACGCTGTTGAGCGTGCTTTTTTTTCAACCCCCTTTGTCACTCTGGGCGTGGTTCCTGAGGCGGGCTCATCGTTATTGATGCCTAAGTATTTAGGTTATCAGGTGGCAGCGCGTCTGTTGATGTTTGCTGAGAGAATTACCGCGGAAGAAGCAAAGGCATGTGGTTTAATCGGTCATATTTGTCTTGAGGACCAGTTGCAAGAGATCGTTGCAGAGGACGCTAAACGAATCGCTAAGTTACCTAAGAAGACAATCCGTGAGGCTAAACGCCTTATGCGTCGAAATGAAGAGCCATTGACTGATAGAATAGTTTATGAGATGGAACGGTTTGGCGAGGCTTTGCGCTCTCCTGAATCAAAAGAAGCCATGGCTGCGTTTGTTGAAAAACGACCCCCTGATTTCGCACAATTTGATACTGAAACGTAGATTTTCACAGTGAGCAGATATGTTCATTTCCTTTACAGGCGGAATAAATGCCAACTAAAATGCTCGATTTCAATTCTGATGCAGTGGAAACTGGCGCCATGACGCTGCTAACCGCTGCAGAGCGATTGTTTGCAACCCATGGCTTAGAAGCGGTTTCAACACGGATGATCGCTAAAGAGGCCGGGCATAAAAATCACTCCGCATTGCAATACCATTTTGGCAGTCGCGATGGACTCATTGAAGCCATTCTCAATTATCGTATTACCCCTATTAATCAAGAACGGCTTCGGCGACTTGATCTTCTTCAGCATCGAGGTGAAGTCGTCACCGTCAGAAAGTTAGCAGAAGTCTTTGTGAGGCCATTTGCTGAAGAATTGCTTAAACCTGCCGATCATAGTATCTATGTTTCTACCTTAGCTCAATTGTATGCCTATCAACCTGGGCGAGAGTTGTTTCAAAAAAATCGTGAAAGAAATCGGGCCATGTTTGAAATCACCAGTTTAATGATTAAGTCGTTAAAGCCGCTACCCCTTCCTGTTATTCATCTGCGTTTGCAGTTAATGGGTAGACAAACGATGACCGCTATTGCAGAGTGGGATGAGGCACGACGCACCCAAGCCATAGAGCTTGATGCTGAGTCTTTAAAATGGCGAACAGAAAATTTAATTGACTTTATTGTTGGCGGTTTGTTAGCTAAGCAAAGCAGTTAATTTTTTATTAACAGTAGATAATTCTTAATATTTTATACGAGGAGTTTTTTTTGAAAGTAGCGTTATTATTAACAGGAAATGAATTAATGACAGGTGATACTGTTGATTCAAATTCTTCAAGAATTGCTCAGTCGCTGGCTTTGCAGGGTTTTGATGTGGCCCACAAAGTGACGGTAGGTGATGACCTTGATCTAATTGTTGAGGAATTAAAAAATCTCACAGCAAGATATGGCATCGTAATTGTTAATGGAGGTTTAGGACCAACCGTTGACGACTTGACTGCCGAAGCTTTATCTATGCTCAGTGGCCAGCCTTTAATAGAAAATCCTGAAGCGTTAAGCCATGTCATTACATGGTGCAACACTAAAGGCGTTGAAGCTAATGCGGCGAATTTAAAGCAGAGTTTTTTGCCAGAAAATTCATCAGTGATAGCTAACCCTATTGGAAGTGCGGTGGGTATTCAGCTTGTTTTTAACGAGTGTCTTTTGTTGTGCACTCCCGGTGTGCCTTCTGAGCTAACAGCCATGCTCGGGGGGTCAGTTTCAGACGCACTTAAGCGTGCCTTTCCATCAGCAAAAGCGCGTTTAGTAAGACGCTTAAAACTATTCGGTATGGGAGAATCTGCGCTGCAGCAGTTATTGGCAGATCATTGCCCAGACTGGCCTGAAGAAGTGACAGTCGGTTTTCGCGCCGGAGCGCCATTGTTAGAACTTAAGCTTGAAATTGATAGTATGGATTCTGTCGATTTACGTAATGCTTGCGAAAAAGAACTAGAGACCATTGTCGGTGAGTTCATAGTGGGTGAAAACGATGATAGCTTAGCCTCCGTGGTGGTTGACTTACTGCAGCAGCGTAAGCAGCAAATAACGGTCGCTGAGTCATGCACTGGTGGGATGATTGCCTCGCAGTTAACTGGAGTAAGCGGTGTCTCTTCAGTATTTGAAGCAGGTTTTGTTAGCTATTCTAATGCCATTAAACAGACGGTTTTAGGGGTTGATAATCATTTAATTGAACAGTTTGGCGCCGTGAGTGAACAAGTCGTGCGGGCAATGGCTCTCGGTGCAATCGAATTTTCTTCAGCTGATTATGCCATCGCTGTATCTGGCATTGCGGGACCTTCTGGTGGCACTGAAGAGAAACCGGTAGGCACCGTTTGGATAGCATGGGGTGATAGAGATAATTTACAGAGCCATCGATTTAATTACCCTGTCAGCAGGCAATTCTTTCAAACGATGGTGAGTGCATTGGCCTTAGATCTAATGCGCCGATTTTTATTGGGTTCTACTTCGCTGCCTGATTATTTTCAACGGAAATCTCACTAGCGTTGAGGTTGTCAACAAGGCCCGTTCATGAGTGATGACGCACTACAAAATCTACATCAACAGACGAGTCAAATTGCTTGGCGCGAACTGGCAAGATATTTTGCAGCTGGAAAAGTTTTGTTTGTTGAAGAAAATCTAAATTTAGTTGACGTTGCAGCGGCAGTATCCTCAGACGATGCAACGTCTGTCTCTCAATGGATTGATGGTAATCAGTTAGTCCCAGTGAGTGACGCTCAAGCCTTGGATTGGCACGGTCAAGACGAATATTTATGGGCAGTGGTAACAGCGCCATGGGTGCTGGTCCAGCAGATTAAAAACACCTAGACAAAAAAAAGACGCCCAATGGACGTCTTCATAAGAGGTTATTTTGACCTGGAGTTGTAACAATCAACTGACGGTTACATTATTGATGATAGACGCTGACGAACGAACTGCCAGTTTTACTGAGTCAAATGCGAACTAATTACCTAAAAGTCGTTTTTCGGCGGTTATAAATCACACTTTTGATTATTTTTACCGCAATCGCTAGGTCTTTTTTTCCATACGAGTGCATCATTATGATCCTGAAACGCTCATTACGATGGCTGATGCGATTAATGCATGCTTGTTAATTGTCATATTGCTTTTTTAGGTCATAGGTTGTTTTAATGGATTGAACCTATCGATAGCTGTTAACGACTTATGATTCTATTCCGCTATATTTGCAGGCAAATATTCCAAACCAGTGCAGCAGTGACACTTGTTTTGTTGTGCATTGTCACCAGTGGTCGATTGGCGAAATACTTGTCGCAATCCAGCTTGGGCGATCTTTCATCAGAAATCGTTTTCTGGGTCATTTTTTATCGTATCCCTGATTTTTTACCACTAGTGATACCTCTAGGCTTTTTTATTGGTGTATTACTCGCATTAGGCCGTTTATACACCGACAGTGAAATGGTGGTTATCAGTGCCTGCGGCGTCAGTAAAAAACGGTTGGTCGGTATTACCTTATTTCCCGCATTTATGGTGAGTTTTCTGGTTGCATATCTCACCTTAATTGCTGCCCCTAGCAGCCTCAATCAATTGCAGGTTTTGCTAAAAAATTCTAATGATAATAACGTTTTCTCTTTTGTTCGGGCGGGTAAATTTCAGCATGGCTATAACAATCAAAGCGTGAGTTATGCCCACTCTTATGATCAACAAGATAAAACGATCAGTGATATATTGTTAGTAGATTATAATGACAATGGCAGTGTTCTAATTGTTCGTGCTAATTCAGCACGAATAACGAATAGCGATGCATCTTTGCCACGTTATTTACATTTAGTCGATGGTGTTGTCTATGACGGTTTCATTGGCCGAGCAGATTATCGTATTACAGATTTCGCCCACTATTCGCAGAGTTTGACTGTTTCTCGACGAGATGAGCAGGTGCAGCTAGAGGTTGACGCTAAACCAACCTTGGCGTTAATTGATTCTAATTCAAAGACCGATATTGCTGCTTTGCACTGGCGTCTTTCATTGCCAGTAGTGGTATTAGTCGTTGCTATGATGGCATTGGCATTGAGTAAGACTGACAATAGAAGCGGCCGTTATCTTAAATTGTTACCCGCCATTTTAATGTATTTAATTTATATTATTTCTATTACGTCGGTAAGAACAATGGTTGAATCTGGATCACAGCCACCAATTTCGATTTGGATAGTGCACGTCTTATTTTTGACTCTTGCGCTGTCTATTCTTCTGAAGGAAGACATTCACAGAATCATTATGCCGTCTAAATTGACCCTTAAGGCGGTTCAGCATGAATAAACTAAGCGCCTACATCAGCAGTAAAATATTCTCTTCTGTTTTTATTGTGTTACTTGTAATCTTAGGCCTGGATGTCCTGTCTGCATTAATTGACCAACTTGGGGATTTACGCAATGACTATACTCTGCGACAGGCGTTTATCTATATTGGGTTGACGGTTCCTGGACGAGTGAATGAATTTATTCCTTTGTCGACTTTTATTGGTTGTTTAGTGGCTATGGGCATGCTCTCTAGCAGCAGTGAAATTATGGTTATGCGAGCCAGTGGCGTCTCATTATTTCAATTGATTCGGTTAGTGTTCAAGCCAATTCTGTGGTTGATTCTGTTATCAATTGTGATTGCTGAATTAATTTCTCCGGTTACTGACCAATGGGCGACCAGTCATAGGGATTTACAATTATCCGGTAGTGATCAGTCATTAGTGTCGCAAAGTGGTCTTTGGCATCGAGAAGCCGACCATTTCATGCATTTTAATGTGATTCAACCCGGCGGTGTTTTGTACGGTGTTACGCTTTTTAAATTTGATACT
The DNA here is from genome assembly GCA_002336035.1 of Cellvibrionales bacterium UBA1963. Lineage (GTDB taxonomy): Bacteria > Pseudomonadota > Gammaproteobacteria > Pseudomonadales > UBA7434 > UBA7434. The sequence goes on along the minus strand of DDED01000216.1, from coordinate 1,734 downwards.
CTGGGTGCGCTGCAGCAAATATTAATAGCTGATCGTGCGAGCTTTCAGGGCAAGGATTGGTTGCTCGAAACGGTAAAGATCACTTCTTTTGAGGGTAATGACATCACACAAGACCAGTTCACGACTCAATTTTGGGCGACTCAGTTGACACCAAAAATGCTATCTTATCTGTCTCTTGATGCCTCAGAATTATCGCCATCAGGGTTGTTTGAATATATTACTTTTTTAGAGCAACAAGGTCTTGACAGTAAAGTTTATGAGTTGGCTTTTTGGCAAAAGTGCCTGCATCCTCTTGCGATTATGAGTTTGGTGATAATCGCTTTATCTTTTATTTTTGGGCCACTTCGCTCATCAACCATGGGTTACCGAATTTTCATTGGTGTAGTGGTGGGGATAGGGTTTCAGTTTGCTCAGAACTTATTGGGCCCTAGCAGTCTTATTTACGGTTTCTCACCGTTTTATGCGGTGCTAAGTCCTATCCTTTTGATGTCAGGATTAGGTCTTATTTTACTTTATAGAGCCAGATAGCAGTTTTTTGGTTTCCCAATTCAGATTGCATTTTTAGCATGGTCTGGTTTAATTATTTAAGCGAATTACTTTCGTGTTTGAAGCGCGATCATGCCATGATTGCTGAGTATCTTTTCTTAGTAAAACCAAATATCCCATGCCACATGCAGTGGCTGAGAAAAAAGCAATAATGATTCGCGTCAAACCTTGTGGGATCGAAATAGCTTCGTGACTGGTTGAGACGACTTTGATTTTCCATACGAGCATGCCCAAAGTTTGGCCCGTATTGCGCCAGAAATAAATGAAAAACCCAATATAGACTAAGCCGAGTACGGGCAGTATTGGCCAGCCCAACTCTATCGGTCGAAGATCATGAAGTACATCATCAGTATTAATTGTTGCTGATTGATTAAAGTCTCCCGTGATCGTTACTGCGATAACGGTATAAACTGCACTGGTGCACATTAATATAGCCATCAATAAAAAGGCATCGTATAGCATTGCCATTAGTCTCCGGCCAAGGGGCGCAACAGACTGATTTGAATTTTTTTCATGAGTTGTCATAATTGTTATGGTCGGGTCATACGTCGGTTTCATGGATGCTTTAACGAGAGTGTATCTTACAGCTCTTTGCCTAGCTGCACTTTTATTTTCTGTCCCGTCAATTTAACAGAATAATCCCAGTCTTTGTGCTGCTTGGTCTTGAATGTGGGATTATTTAATTGAATTTTCTCACTTTTAGTTAATTGGCTCAGAAAATTATTTTCATATTTGTTGTTTTTAAACCAGCTTTTAAGGCTCATTTTTAAAAGTTGATTCATTGCAGAGCTACCAGTTTTATAGTCGTTTTTTTTATCTTCACCGTGGATATAAATTAACGGTTCTGAGTCGGCGCTAACAAATTCACCGGTAGCCAACAAAGCATTAATGGTTGATATTTGCTCATAGCTTAAGGGTATATTGGATTTTTTTTGATTGCTGGTTAAGTCTTTTTTCTTTGGCAAAAAGAGTGGTAAATGGTTTGTATTGCTGTTCATATTGTTGAGATTAAATCGCAGTTCATTGGCGGTGGTGGTTTTCTCTAGTGCTTCAGTGAATGGGTTATAGTGGCCGCTTAGTTCGTTGTTAGGATTACCCGCATGACTAAAAGTACTCGCTAAAATCGAACTCAGGTCTATCCATACCCTATTCACTGCGGGTCGTGGTATTACCTTGTGTAATAACGAG
>DDED01000198.1 GCA_002336035.1 Cellvibrionales bacterium UBA1963 | reverse complement strand
GGCTTTATAGGACATAATTAAAGATACTCAAAAAGTGAATGAAAAAAATGCACAGCGCATTTTAAGCTAAGCATCAATCTAAGTGATATTGCTTTGTAGTTAATCTTAATTCAGCTTACCTTAAATGAGAACCATTTGCATTCCTGCTTCTAAAATGCTCCAATACTGCTCCATTAATTGGCAGGTATATTGCCACTTATTGCTGAGAGTCATTCATTACGAAATAACAGTCCTTTTTAGAGAGAGATTATGAAAAATTATCGATTAAAGCGCGGCTATGGCGTTATTAACGTAGCATTATTCGGCTTGCTTGTTGCGGGTTGCAGTGCCGATAAAGATTCTACAGCAGCCGTTTCCGAGGCGGTTGCCACTGATACTGTAATGGACTCTATTGTGGTTTATTCCTCACGAAAAGAACACCTTATCCAACCAGTATTTGCTCAATTCACAGAGCAAACAGGGATTGCGGTGAAATATACCACCGATAAAGCAGGTGTTTTAATCGAACGAATTAAAACCGAAGGTCAAAATAGCCCGGCTGATTTATTGATAACTGTTGATGCCGGTAATTTAGGTTACGCAGCAGCTGAAGGAATTTTCCAGCCAATGAAGTCGGCTGTGATTAACCAAAATATTGCTGCGCATTTACGCGATGATAAAGATTTATGGACTGGCTTATCCCTGCGTGCCCGAACCATTGTCTACAGTACCGAGCGTGTGCGTTCTTCTGACTTGTCGACGTATCAAGCCATTGGGCAAAATCAATGGCAGGGCCGAGTTTGCTTGCGAACCTCTAAAAAAGTGTATAACCAATCGTTAGTTGCCATGCTGATTGCGGAGCTAGGCGAGACTAAGGCCGAGCAGACGGTTGCCTCATGGGTGGCTAACTTGGCTATTCCCCCTACGTCTAACGACACTAAAGTCATGCAGGCTATAGCGGCAGGGCAGTGCGATATAGGTATCGTGAACACCTATTATTTTGGTCGTTTGCAGGCCCAACAACCTGATCTGCCCTTAGCTTTGTACTGGCCTAACCAAGCTGATGATGATAATTCGGGCGTTCATGTGAATGTCTCGGGCGGTGGTATCTTAAAGCACAGCAAGAACCCCGATCAGGCGCGCCGTTTATTGGAATGGCTCGCCTCTGAGCAAGCACAGGGCTTATTTGCGGGGCTAAACAAAGAGTACCCAGTTATCAGTAGCGTAGCCATTGACCCACAAGTCATTAGCTGGGGAGATTTTAAGCAAAGTTCATTGAGTTTAAGCCGTGCTTTTCAATTGCAACCTGCAGCGGTTAAGTTGATGGATCGTGTGGGATATCAATAGTTGCTTAAAACGCGCAGGTCTTTCAATCTAGGATCTGTTAAAGTTAACCATGATTGATTTTAAGCGATTCAGTGTTTGGCAGTTTTTTCTTGTGATAATGTCCCTACCAACAGCATTAGCGTTGGTAGGCGTGCTCACATCTTGGTTCAATCTCGATGAAGCACTGTTGTCGCATTTATTTCAATACGTGCTGCCGAGTGCGTTATTCAACACGGTAAGCTTAGTGATTGTCGTTGTTATGATGACTGCCTTAATTGGTGTCACAAGCGCTTGGCTGACCACAATTTGTGATTTCCCTGGACGACGTTTTTTTGTTTGGTCGCTCATTTTGCCAATGGCTATACCCGGATATGTAATGGCCTTCGCCTTGGTCGGTGCACTTGAATATACCGGTTCGTTGCAAACGTATGCTCGCGATTCATTGGGTATTTTGGCTATTTTTCCAGAAATTAAATCATTTTTTGGCGTTGCTCTTACACTCAGTCTCACGTTGTACCCTTACACCTACTTACTGGTTAGGAATGCCTTTCAAACGCAAGGTAAGCGAAGTCTAGAAGTGGGGCAGTCCCTAGGCTTATCCGCTCGACAAAGTTTTTTTCGCGTGAGTTTGCCGCTGGCTAGACCTTGGATTGTGGGCGGTAGTTTATTAGTCATCATGGAAACACTGGCTGATTTTGGTACGGTCGCAGTATTTAATTACGACACCTTGACTTCGGCCATATACAAATCATGGTTTAGTCTGTTTTCATTTCAGTCGGCGCTACAGATCGCTTCGCTGTTATTAATGTTTGTGGTCGTAGTGAGTCTGTTGGAAAGACAAAGTCGAGCCAAGCAAAATTTCTCATACCAACGCGGTGAGACCGAGCCCAGTTCTCGAATTGTGTTGTCGCGTGTTCAAGGTTATCTGGCCTGTTTATTTTGCGGGTGTATCTTTTCAATTGGGTTTATATTACCCATTGGACAGTTGTTGGCTTGGGCAATACCTCAATTATCGCTTGAATTAACCGATCAATTTTGGCGTTATGTGATCGGCTCATTAAGCTTGTCATTATTGGCAATGACTATTATTACAGGATTGGCGCTGTTATTAGCTTTTGCCGCCCGAACGGAAAAAGGCCGATTGGTCAATTGGGCAGTGAGAATCAGTACGCTGGGTTACGCCTTACCCGGCACGGTGTTAGCGGTGGGTCTATTGGCGCCAATTGCCGCAATAGACCATTTTTTGGCAGACATAGGTTTTGCAACGCCTATCCTACAAGGCAGTATTGTGGTCATGTTATTAGCCTACAGCGTGCGCTTTATGGCAGTGGCATTTTCGCCCATTGAAAGTAACTTATTGCGTGTAACACCCTCGATAGACTCGGCGTCTCGCAGTTTAGCCGTGTCAGGCTTGGGCATGCTTCGGCGAGTCCATTTTCCAATAATTAGAGTGGGGGTGTTAACGGCTATGGTGTTAGTGTTTGTCGACGTGATGAAAGAGTTACCCATTACGTTAATGACTCGCCCGTTTGGTTTTAACACCCTTGCAGTCAGAATTTATGAGTTAAGTTCAGAAGGTTTGTGGCAGCGAGCAGCATTGCCCGCATTGGCTGTTGTGCTGGTTGGCTTAATTCCTGTGATCATACTGATGCTTCGAGCGGATAAAGGACAACAGTCATAGATGTTATCTTGCAGATTAACTACAATCAATGTAAGCATGAATAGATTCGGACTAAAGCAATATGAGTAGTGAATCAGATAGTTACCTTGATTTGACCAATGTTGGTCTCAATTACCGTACCAAACAAGTGTTAGCTAACATTAGTTTCTCTTTAAGGCGAGGTGAAATCGGTTGCCTGCTAGGTCCGAGTGGTTGCGGTAAAACCAGTTTATTGCGCGCTATAGCAGGGTTTGAATCAGTTAGCAGTGGTGGCATAACGCTAAACAATAATAGTATCAGTCGCGTGGGCTATTCATTATCACCCGAGCAGCGTCAAATTGGCATGGTCTTTCAAGATTATGCGTTATTTCCGCATCTAAATGTTATTGATAATATTCGCTTTGGTCTGCATCAATTGCCGACGCAACAAGCGAATGAAAGGGCATTGTACTTTCTCGAGAGAATTGGTTTGGTCGATAAAGAAATGGCGATGCCGCATGAGCTATCTGGCGGCGAACAGCAGCGGGTGGCTTTAGCTCGAGCGTTAGCGCCGCAACCTGACTTGCTTTTACTGGATGAGCCATTTTCAAATTTAGATGTCGATTTAAGAGAGTCCTTAGGGAAAGAAGTGAGAAGCCTTTTAAAGCAAACCCAAACGACAGCCGTAATGGTGACGCATGATCAGCATGAAGCTTTTGCTATAGCCGATTCGATTGGCGTACTCAGAGACGGCGCATTACTTCAATGGGACAGTGCCTATGCCATTTACCATCAACCGGTCAATGCTTTCGTCGCTGATTTTGTTGGTCAAGGTGTCATGTTACAAGGCACAATGATTTCGCTGACTGAAGTTAAGACGACGTTAGGTTGCTTTGAACGAAAAGTCATTGCAGGTGTTGATGATCTTATTCATATTGGTGATAGGGTAAAGGTACTGATTCGGCCTGATGATATTATTCATCAAGACAATAGTGCCCTTAAAGCCAAGGTTATTGCTCGCCATTTTCGTGGTGCAGTGTTTCTATACACCTTAGAGCTCGAGAATAAAGAGCAAGTTTTGGCTTTGGTGCCCAGTCATCATGACCATGCTATTAACGAATGGATAGGCATTCGGCTTGAGATCGACCATGTTGTGGTTTTTAAATAAATTACGGCAGTTATTTGCCTTTTAATATTTTCATGTCGCCAGTGTGATGAAACCCTGTTTGCTCTATTTCACTGATCAGCCAATGGTGAGCTCCGATCTGGGTGTCGCGAACTAATTGGCAGCGATATTCGCCCCAGAAATCGAATAACAAATGACTTTCCTCTTCAACGCCTGCATGCATCACGCGTCCATAAAAAAGGCAGTTGGCTTTATTGGGGTCCCCTTGAGAGCTTGCGGTAATTCTAAGGTTGCTAAATAAGTGTTGACTTGGACCGCAGCCATCGAGATTACTTCGAATCATTGCAATAAGATCATCGCCGCCTGTTCCAGTGACATAACCCCCGTAACTGTAGTGAACGTCTTGTTTAAATAAAGGGACAAGCAAGTCCCATTGGCGATGATCGAGGGCTGTGGCGTACTGAAAGATCATATTACTAATACTTTCTTTGTCGCGTAAAAAAGCTAAAAATTCGTCGTCATTAGTCATGGAGCAGGCTACCTGAGTCTCGATTATTAAGGAACTTACAGGTTTATATTAAACGATACTCACTGGGTTTATCATTGACAGGCTGTTAATGTCTTAATAGTTAATCAATAACATTTTGGAGTTGCACATGGAAATTACACCGTTAATGACTGCTAACAAAGAAACCTATCAAGAAGCCTACGGTAAATGGGCCTTAGTGACGGGTGCAGCTGAAGGCATTGGTGCAGAATTTGCCGCTCAGTTAGCGGCCCAAGGCCTTAATATTGTGTTGGCTGATGTGCAATTTGAAAAGGCGCAGCGTCACGCCTTAGATCTTGCTGGGCAATACGATGTAAAAACCTTAGCGTTAGAATGCGATCTGTCGCAGCCCAGTTTCATTGATCAGTTAGTCAAGCAAACAGAAGATTTAGCCATTGGATTTTTAGTTTGCTGTGCCGGTATTGGCGCAACCGGCGCGTTCAGTGATACACCGTTAGAAGCGATGCATAAAGCGATACAAGTGAATTGCATGGCGACGGTCACACTCTGTCATCACTTTAGTCCTGCAATGCTTGAACGTGATCGTGGCGCAATTATTATTGTTGCATCGAATTCG
>DDED01000184.1 GCA_002336035.1 Cellvibrionales bacterium UBA1963 | reverse complement strand
CTCTGAAGGCCTAGAGCTTGCTGAAAAAATACGTGCCGATGCTGATCGTGAAAAAGTAGTGATTGAAGCTGACGCCTACCGTGAAGCTGAATTCACTCGGGGTGATGGCGATGCGAAAGCGGCTGAAATTTACGCTAAAGCGTACAGCCAAGACCCAGAGTTTTATGCCTTTTCTCGCCGTCTAAAAGCCTATGAAGCGTCATTTTCAAACAAAGGCGATGTGTTATTAGTCGATCCAGACAGCGATTACTTTCGTTATCTAAATAAGGTAAACGTTAAATAACGCGGTTTAGGTGTTTATTGTTAGCCGGGAAGGCCATCGCCAACCCGGCTTTTTTGTGTCTCAATAGTCTGTTTGACCGACTAAATATCAAATAGGATGCCTTATGATCCATCAACTGTTGTTAGCACTGTGTCTAGTGTTAGTGATTGAGGGCATATTGCCTTTTATTGCGCCTAGTCAATGGCGTCGAGTGTTGGTTACTATAATCAGCCTGAATGACGGTCAAATCCGCAGCGTAGGTTTGGTCAGTATGTTGACTGGAGTCGTGTTACTATTAGCGTTGAATTAACCGGTGCTGACAGAGTCATTACTCAGGGCGATATTGGCACCATTGAGTGCAGAATTGAGCCGCAATGAACGTTGACGCAACGCATTCAGCGACTAAATTAAGAGCTGTTATAGCCGTTATTATTGATTGTTAAAAAAATAGGTAGATCACATGACCAGTGCCGATCGTTGGATGCTTCCTGAAGGAGTGGATGAGCTATTGCCTGAGCGTGCCGCTATTGCAGAGCAGGCGCGCAGAAGCGTTCTCGACTTATTTAAAGTGTGGGGCTATCAGTTAGTTATACCGCCACTAATTGAATTTACCGACTCGCTGTTGATGGGCACCGGCCAGGACGTCGAAGTGCAAAGCTTTCGTCTCACGGATCAACTCAGTGGTAAGCCCATGGCGGTTCGAGCAGACATTACCCCACAAACCGCAAGAATGGATGCGCACAGCATACAGGTTGCTGGCGTTAGGCGCCTTTGTTATGCCGGTAGTGTGCTGCACACACGGCCAAAAACATTGATGGCCTCACGCTGCCCGATTCAAGTGGGTGCCGAGTTATACGGCGACCCAACGATTAATGCCGATATTGAAATTGCGTCTTTATTGCTTGAAACCTTAACCGTGTTAGAGGCCAGCTTTACGGGTAAGGGTGAATCAGGCCTGCTGGATCAATTGACTTTAGATCTAGGTCACGTAGCGATTGACCAGGCGGTTAAAGCGGCATTGGCTGAGGCCCTGCCTAATTTAGACAGTGACGATACTGCAGCGATATTTGCAGCAATTCAGCGCAAGTCGCAGCCTGACTTAACCATGTTACTGGCTGACTTGGCAGTTGACCAACAGCTCATGAATATTTTGCAGCAATTACCCGCGTTGTGCGGCGGTATAGAGATTTTGGCTGAGGCGAAAAATTTACTCAGTGGTTTAGGTTCGCAAGTGAGCGCGGCGATCGATCAACTTGAGCAAATGGCAGAGCGTATTGCTGCACGTTTTCCGAGTGTTGCCCTGTATTTTGATCTGGCTGAGATTCATGGTTATGAATACCACACTGGCGTTGTGTTTGCAGCTTACGCTGATGGTAACGGCTTGGCCTTAGCCAATGGCGGTCGCTACGATAACATTGGCCACGTTTTTGGTGCCGCACGATCAGCGACTGGCTTTAATGCCGACTTAAAAGCTTTATTGTCGTTCTTAGAGTCACGAGCCGAAGGGGGTCAGGGCACGACCGCTCAAGACGCTAATATAATTGCCGCGCCCAATACCGACACTGCCGATGACGACATTGCACTGTGGCATGCGGTGTGTGAATTACGCCGAGCCGGCGAGATTGTTATTTTTAATGGCCAGCAAGGTGCCGAGCTTGCCAGCCGACAACTGGTGCAACGAAACGGCCAATGGCAGGTCGAGAATAATTAAACGCATTTTATCAATGAATCCCATTTAGTCGTAGGTGTAAAGTAGGTATGAATAAAAATATTGTCGTTCTTGGTACCCAATGGGGAGACGAAGGAAAAGGTAAAATCGTTGATTTACTGACGTCTAAGGCCGATGCCGTCGTGCGGTTTCAGGGTGGCCATAATGCCGGCCATACCTTGGTGATTAATGGCAAGAAAACGGTGCTGCATTTAATTCCATCGGGTATTTTACACGACGGCGTTACCTGTTTAATTGGCAATGGCGTGGTGTTGTCGCCTGAAGCCTTATTAAAAGAAATGGCAGGGCTTGAAAAGCAAGGCGTCAATGTTGCTGAAAAATTATTACTCAGCACCTCTTGCCCACTGATACTGCCTTACCATATTGCACTCGATCAAGCGCGTGAAATTCACCGCGGCAATGCGAAAATTGGCACCACCGGTCGCGGTATTGGGCCGGCCTATGAAGACAAGGTGGCCCGCCGCGGGCTGCGTCTGGGCGACTTACGTAACCCTGAAAAGTTTGCTGAAAAAGTGCGCGCCGTGATGGACCTGCACAATTTTACCCTGCGTGAATACTATCAAGTAGAACCGGTCGATGTAGAAAAAACCATAGCGGATACGCTGGCCATGGTGCCCACGTTAACGCCGATGATGAACGACGTGGTCGAAACCTTGCACGCGTATCGCCGTGACGGCAAGTCTGTGTTGTTTGAAGGCGCGCAAGGCTCATTGCTCGATATCGATCACGGCACGTACCCCTATGTGACTTCATCCAATACCACCGCCGGCGGTGCGCCATCGGGCAGTGGGGTTGGGCCGTTGTATTTAGACTATGTCTTGGGCATTACTAAGGCCTACACCACTCGTGTAGGCTCGGGGCCTTTTCCGACCGAACTGCACGACGGCATTGGCCAGCATTTAGCGGTGAAGGGCAATGAAGTGGGCGCCACCACCGGTCGCGATCGACGCTGCGGTTGGTTCGATGCGGTGGCGGTGAGACGCGCCGTGCAAATTAATAGCGTGTCGGGTATTTGTTTAACCAAGCTCGATGTTTTAGATGGCTTAGACACGGTGCAGATCTGTGTGGGTTACGAAGATGCTAATGGCAATCGCATGCCGTTTGAAGTCGACAGCGACTACTTTGAAAAACTGCAACCCATTTACGAAACCATGCCCGGTTGGTCTGGCTCAACGTTTGGTGCCCAGTCGTTTGACGCGCTGCCGACAGAAGCCAAGCAATACATTCGGCGCTTAGAAGACTTAATCGAAACGCGGGTAGACATAGTTTCAACCGGTCCCGACCGCAACGAAACCATCGTGCTCAACGACTTAATTTCTACCGCGATCTAAGCCGCTCTTTTCAGTGCTCTTTTCTCTTTAGGCTTACCCAGCCTAAGGGGAAAATAAATGCCTATTATCTGCATGCAATGCCTTTGCTCATTGAGCCTTCATTGAGCCCGCATTGAGCCCACAGTGTAAAACCTTCATCACATCACCACGCGCATCGGTTATTGCAAGACTAAGCCTGTTAAGCTAAAGGCGAAGCATTGTTTTTCTTTGTTGATGCCATCGCCCTAAAAAGCTTTCTTCACATCATGTTCCGTTCAACAGGCTATCGGTTGATAGCCGCAATGTTAACATCAGTGGCGGTAACCGGCTTTGCTTTGTTCCGTTCGCTGATGACAAACAATCAACGGTAGTCAGCCGACAGTGAAATAAGCCAGCACGTCTCCCTCGATTGATTTTATCCAGTCTACGTTATGCTTCGCGCATTGCACTCAATGCGTGGAGGGTTTATGCACGATTAATTATCGGGAATAAAAAATGAATATTGAAATTGTGACTTGCGCAAATGCAACGCTAAAAGAAACCGGCTTTGGAACAATGGCTGCCTGCAACGACGTGATGGCCGTGCTGATCAGTCAAGGCCATACGGCAGACGTGACCCCCTGTGCCTCCTTACATGACCTGAACGCCATTGTTGAGCGCGGCCCTGATCTTTTGATCTTGGCCGCCAAGTACTTACTACTCGATGATGGCTTGACGGTATGGTATGCCGATTATTTTAATAAAAATAAATTGTTATTTTCAGGCTCAAGCCGACAAGCGCTTAGATACGATTCAGAAAAAATCCTGGCTAAAATTCAGTTGGCCAGGTTGGGCATTAACACGGCCCAATTTTTTATGGCGGTTCCGCATCAGTATCAGCGGCACGAAACATTACCGCTGGCTTATCCTTTGTTTTTAAAACCCAGTGATGCGGCGAATGGCAACGGCGTTGACGATCAGTCAGTGGTTGAAAACTTCAGTCAATTTGAAGCCAAGGTGGCGTCCTTATATGCCAGCTTCGGTCAGCCGATATTGGTCGAAGAATACCTTAGCGGTAAAGAGTTTACCGTGGCTATCATTAAAGATCGCTGCGGTGAGTTGACGGTATCGGCGGTTGAAATAGTGCCGCCGTTGTCGCAGGGTGGTCTGCGCATGCTGGGCGAAAAAGTGAAGGCCAGCGACACTGAGTTAATTAAAACGGTCGACATCGAGCATATTGGCGCAGTAAAAGCGCTCGCCGAGGCGGCCTTTTTAGGCTTAGGCATCAAAGGGTTTGGTCGCATTGACATTAAAATGAATGCGGCGGGTCAGTGTTATTTTATGGAGGCGAATCTGGTGCCCGGCATGAACCGACACAGCAGTTATTTTCCACGCGCTTGCCAAGTGGCGAACCAACTGACCTACGAAGAGGTGATTGAACGCATGCTTGATGAATGCTTTAGCCGCGTTATTATGGCTGATTTGCAGCCATCGTTACCGGTAGCGCGTTCGACTTTTTCGCCCAGGCCGTTCAGTGATACCAGCGGCAGTGCGCGTGCGCATCACCGTAATTGAAACGAATCGTAATATCAGCGGCTCTACTCTTCGCGTAAGCTAAAAATTCATTTTTTGGCTAAGCGACAAAAGGAGCGGCACATGTTTGCTGATGATATTTTAGGGCCCGTTAAGCAATGGGGCTATTTAGTACGCGATCTCGACGAGGCGATGGACTGCTGGGTGAATCAACTGGGGGTCGGTCCGTGGTGGGGCTATCGCAATGTGCCGGCCATGGCCGAGTGCGACGGTCAGCAAAACCCGATCTTAATGAGTGTGGGCTTGGCCTACCATCAAGGCATGCAAATTGAATTGATTCAACAGCTCGACGACGCCCCGTCGCCGTACCAATATTTTTACCAACGCGGTACCGAGGCGCAGGCGCTTCAACAGGTGGCCTATATGGTGCCCAATGTCGAGGTAGCGATCGCGCAATGCCAACAACGCGGCATGCACGAAGTGGGGCGTATTTTACCGAGTCCCGCGTTGGCTTATGTGTACATGAGTTCGCCTGCCATGGCCGGCTTGGCGATTGAGCTGATGCCGCACGATCAAAATTTTCTTGACGATTATGCGCGTTGTGCCGCCGAAGCGGCGCAATGGGATGGCACAGACCCCTATCGTTTAATACGTTTTTAAACACAGGCGAGCGATCTAACGCACCCAGACATTGCGGTCAATCCATTCAACGGGTGTTCAGTGGCGGTGCGTCGCTGTTTGCCGGTATTCAACGAACCCTCTATTGATAACGAACGTGCGAAAAGTTCGAGCTAGCTCTTAGCATGTTCGTTCAGTGCGCTAGCGCTTTCGTCAGTGATATCGGCTTGTAATTTTTCAATCGCATCAACTACAGATATAAATTTTTCTCCAAAATTTGTCACGGTGTATTCAACCCGAGGCGGCACTTCGTTGTAACTTAACCGCTGTAAAATACCAAACTCAATATTTCGCTTTAGGCACGTGTTTAATACTTTAGTGCTTAAGCCATCCGTTAAACGGACCATTTCGCCGGGACGATTGACGCCTTCGGCCAGCAGACGATAAAGAGTCAACGACCATTTGCATCCAAAAATAGTCTCAATCATGCGCGATGAGTCTTGGGGTGCTACTTTCCTCGAATTTTTTTTTTCGTTATTTATCATAAAGATGTACCTAAAAGTTACTAATGAACCAAATTGTGCGTACTTTTAAATACTAACTTGATCGGTAAAATGTGTCTATGAGTAATTACAAACCGACAAGCGAACAACACCAATGCACACCGATTTAAACCTAAAATATTAAATTTGTTAAATAAAACGTGAAAAAAAGAGGAGATTCACATGGAAAAATCATCATCATCATCATTGACATTAATTATTGGCGGTTCCAGCGGTATCGGCTTAGCCGTCGCCAAACAATTGGCAGCCCAACACAGCGATCTTATTATTCTGGGCCGCTCGGCAGAAAAGCTCGACACAGTAAAAAATGAATTACAGGCATTGGGTCAAGCCCATGTTACAACGTTGCAGGCTGACCTGTATGTGCCTGAAGAGATAAAAAAGACGATCAATCATATTGCCAATGAACAACGAGCCATTACACATGTTGTCAATGCGGCCGGATATTTTAAACCCATGCCTTTTCTTGAGCATGAGTTGGCTGACTACGACCAATACATGGACATTAACCGTGCCAGTTTTTTTATATGTCAAGCAGTGGCAAAGAATATGATTGCACATAACGGTGGGGTGGTTGTCAATATCGGCTCAATGTGGGGAAAACAAGCCGTTAAAGCAACGCCATCATCCGCGTACTCAATGGCAAAAGCCGGCCTGCATGCGTTAACACAGCACACGGCAATGGAATTAGCCGAACACGGTATTCGCGTAAACGCAGTGTCTCCCGCCGTCGTAAAAACACCGATATACCAATCGTTTGTGGCGGCAGAAGACATTGATGACACCTTGGCAGGTTTTAATGATTTTCATCCTATCGGTCGTATCGGCAGTCCAGACGATGTGGCAAACACCGTGATGTTTTTACTCAGTGATCAATCTGCGTGGGTCACCGGTGCCGTATGGGATGTTGACGGTGGTGTCATGGCCGGACGCAATTAAGCCGGTTACCGAACCAAGCAATCGAAACGGTGTGCGTGGTCTCAACAACTAGGCAAGCAAATAGCGATGAGAATTCAGCGTTAACCGCGCGCATTTTTCGATTGGTAAAATAGGCATGGCCGATAGAAATAACGCTTCTTAAGTCGGCCAAATCTCAATAGACGATCATCTGATCATTAACAACTTTAACCCTTAACTGAAAGGA
>DDED01000111.1 GCA_002336035.1 Cellvibrionales bacterium UBA1963 | reverse complement strand
CGAACCAGATCAGCGCTAACGCCTGCCGTGGCCAATTCATCTTCATTTAACTGACGATGCGTGGTTGAGGCTGGGTGACAAGCCAAGCTTTTTGCGTCGCCAATATTGACTAAGCGTTTAATCATTTGCAAGGCATCAATAAATTTAGCGCCGGCTTCAGCGCCGCCTTGAATACCAAAGCTCAAAATAGCCGATGGCTTACCGTCAACCATGCGTTGGGCAACGTCATAATAAGGGCTGTCTTTTAAGCCCGCGTAGTTCACCCAGCTCAGTTGCTCGTGAGCGCTCAGATACTCAGCGACTTTTTGTGCATTTTCTACGTGTCTATCCATGCGTAACGCTAAGGTCTCTAAACCCTGCATCGCTAAGAAGGCATTAAACGGTGCCAATGCGGCACCCATGTTGCGCAATGGCACAACGCGCGCACGGCCAATATACGCGGCCTCGCCCAGTGCATCTGCATACACGACACCATGATAAGAAGGGTCAGGCTCATTAAATTGTGGAAAACGCGGGTTGTCTTTCCAAGCGAACTTGCCCGAATCAACAATAATGCCGCCAATGGTGGTGCCATGACCACCAATGTATTTAGTTAGCGAGTGAACAACAATGTCAGCGCCAAATTCAAACGGTCGGCATAAATACGGTGTGGCGACTGTGTTATCGACAATGACCGGCACGCCATGCTTGTGTGCCATCGTTGACAGGGCCTGTAAGTCAATGACGTTACCCGCGGGGTTGCCAATTGATTCGCAAAAAATAGCTTTTGTTTTGTCGTCAATTAATTTTTCTAACCCGTCAATATCATTGCCTGAGGCCATCCGAGCCTCGATGCCCTGCTGCGGAAAAGTATGGGCAAATAAATTATAAGTACCGCCATACAACTCACTGACACTGACAATATTGTCACCGGCAACCGCAAGCGTTTGAATGCTGGCCGTGATTGCCGCCATGCCAGAGGCCATGCACAACGAACCAATGCCGCCTTCCATATCTGCCAGTCTTTGCTCTAACACATCGAGCGTTGGGTTCATGATACGACTGTAAATAAAACCCGGCTCTGCTAAATTAAAAAGATCGGCACCGTGTTGTGTATCACGAAAGCTGTATGACGTGGTTTGATAAATAGGCACTGCTACGGCTCTCGTTGCGGGGTCATCATCAAAACCGGAATGTATTGCTTTAGTTTCTAATTTCATTATTGCTCTCTCTGTTTTAACTATTTATTTTTTATTCGTTTTATTTAGAATTCAAATTTAAGTCCAAAATAGGCATCGTCGTAGACGTCAACATCTTGATCGCCCGTATCGACTTCTAAATTACGCAAGCCAACAAAAACACTGCCCTTCTCTACTAACTGATAGCTTAAACGCACATCCCACTCAGTGACATTTTCAAAATCACCGCCAGTAATGATATCAGGCGCATGACTGAGGTTAATCTCCAACAAAAAAACATCGGTTAGCTGATGGTTACTACCAATATCAAGCGATAAACCATGGCCGTCATACCCCTGCCCGTTTGGCGCTTCAGCATCTAACCAATATAAGCGCGCACCTAACTCAAAGTTAACACTGCCTAGCTGGTCTTGATTATAAAACCGGTAGCTAATTTGATCGGCACCATTGTCCTCAAAATCGGTGTGCATGATCGCTAATTCACTGGCAAAATTCTGCTGTAAGTCCGAGGTCATTCTCAGGTCAATTAATTCTTCATTAATCGATAATGCAATATCATTAGCATTTACCTGAAGATGGCCCAAGCTTAATAGGGTGAGTAGCGTGCATCTAACTAAATTATATGTATACGTCATAATAACTCCTTATTGAGTGTGTCATCATAAAGGGTGGTCTTAAAAATCTTACAAAATACTAATGCCGTAAGCGGCAGTTATCGACTTGGCCCGTTTTATTGCCTACACCTTTCATTGTGGCATTAACCGATTAGCCTTAGCCAATAAATATTGGCTGCAGAACGTTATCTTAGCTGGCTAAATGTTGTTCGCTGGTATCAAGCGTGATATAGCTTTAAACTAGCTTTCATTAACCAAGTAAATATACAGAATTCTAAAGTTAATCGTAACCTATTTTTTATTCAGATTAATTAATATTTACTCCATCTAACCCAGTAAAAATACACCTTATAAATTCAACCAGACTTTCTCAATAGGTAAATAAATGTCACTTGACCAAAAAATAGAAACATTTTTTAGTCCTATCGCCGAGGGACTCTCGAGCATTGTTTTTTATCATTGGCAACTAATGGGGCAGGACGTCCCTCTTATCGTCATCTGGCTAGCCCTTGCTGCATTAATATTCACTCTTTATTTTGGTTTTATTAATATTCGAGGCTTCAAGCGAGCACTGACCATCGTAAGCGGTAAAACCCATTATGGATCTGGTACTGGTGAAATCTCTCATTTTCAAGCATTGTCCACTGCGATTTCGGGCACCGTTGGAGTAGGTAATATTGGTGGCGTCGCTATTGCCATCGCCATTGGCGGG
>DDED01000036.1 GCA_002336035.1 Cellvibrionales bacterium UBA1963 | reverse complement strand
AGCTACTTAGAGCATTGAAGTTTATCTTTTGACTGGTATCTTTTTGAAACAGGCTGGGGCGATAGAGAGTTTAACTGCACTATTTTATGTTGAGCAACGGTATGCGTTTGGTATCTTGTGGCCTCTGCAGGTAGAATTAAACCTGTGGGGCTAAACAGTTTATTGGCTGTTGGTGAGTTATGAAGTTGACGAATCCAACTTATCACCCGAAGTGCAGTATGTGCCCAATGCTGAAGCCACAATTGCCTTAAATCCTGCGGCTGTGTTCGCTCCGAGAGATCGCTTATCATTATTTATCCCAGGATTAAAAGTACAATTAGTCCACTATTCCACGGTCTAAATGATGATAAGCGAGACAATTTTCATAAAAAGCGAGGACTTTTCGACTCATATTGCACCGAGGGGCCTGGTTGCCCTGGCATGCTCCACCCTCTCGCGTCAAAGCGAAAATATTTTCAAGTACCTGAGACAGGCTGGCTAAAGCTCGATAACCTCCTTAATTATGAGCCTTCAGGTGACAACAGTACTGGTGTTGAACTACGTCGCCCCACAATTCTTTTGCGCCGACTTTCACACCTTGGCTCTCCTGTGCTGAATCGCTCTATACCCAAATAAAGATCATGGCCATGCTAAATAAATGGCAGAGGCTTGTAATATTTCACCCCAAAATGGCTGCGTCGACAGCGGCAAAGTATGAAACACTGACAGGGCGCAATCTTGATTTTCGTTATAGCGACCGGGTGATTGATGCAATGTATCGCGCTGATGTAATGGTGTGTGATAACTTGTCGATCTTACAGGAATTTTTATTGCTCAATAAACCCGTGGTGATTTTTAATAATCGAGTGCCACTGCCTTGCTTCATTAATATTGATGAACCAGTGCAACTCGAGCTCGCTATAACTACAGCGTTAAACCCGTCCATGGAGTTGAAAGAGACTATTAAGACCTATGGGCCGTCTATTGCCCCCTACCTTGATGGGTAATTAGCGCCACGTGTTTATCGTACTGCGTTAGAAATGCTAGAGTCAGATTGGCAGGGTACGAAGCCTATTAATTTTTGGTACAACTGGAAAATGCGCCGGCAACTTGCGTATTTCAAGTGCTTCTAAAGCATCTCAACTCACAAACTATCCAATCGTTATGATAACCAAAATTGCTTCGCATCGTAGTTTAATATGGAACGAGAATAGGTCGTTAATCGTTATGCAATATCGAAAGGTTTTTTAAAAAGTGGGTAAGTAGCTCAGCTTCCCGTTCCACCGTATATTGCTTAACTATGTAGTCTCGAGCGTTTCTGCCCATTTCGTGTGTTAACTCTAGATCAGCTAGCATCGCATCTAACGTTGCTGTAACGTCCTTAATGTTATCTGTAGATATACAGTAACCATCGATACCATTGCGAATAATGTCTCGCCAGGCACCCGCCTCGCTAGTTACTACCGCTGTACCTGAGGCCATCGCTTCAAGCGGCGTCAGGCCAAACCCCTCTTCTCGGCTCAGCGCGGTCACAAGCGACATACTTTGAAACAAGCGAGGAAGTTCTGCAAAAGGCTGTTTACCTAAGAAGATAAATCGCTCAGAGACCTCCGCCTGTTCTATGTCGCTTCTTAGCTGCTGCAAGAATGAACGATCTCGGGGGATACATTCACCACAAATAACAACGGTTAAATCAGGATACTTGCTCAATAATGGTATGACGGCCTTTATTAAAATATCGATGCCTTTTGTATACCGCACTCTGCCAAAAACGCCGATACCATAGCGCCCTGGAAACCCCGTTTG
Organism: Cellvibrionales bacterium UBA1963; assembly: GCA_002336035.1. Classification (GTDB taxonomy): domain Bacteria; phylum Pseudomonadota; class Gammaproteobacteria; order Pseudomonadales; family UBA7434; genus UBA7434. The sequence goes on along the minus strand of DDED01000036.1, from coordinate 792 downwards.
CTTCCAAGCTAGCTCACGTGAACTGGCAGGTACATAATGTGAAATATCGACACCGTGGGGAACAATAATGTCAGGAGCTCTCTCCACCAAGTAGCTCGACGCAGCACTGCATGTGGTGATGAGTCCGTCCATCTGGCGCATGAGCCAACGACTGAAGTGACTATGATTACGTTGCGCTGTCGAAGTAAACGCTATTTTTATTTTCGCACCGAAAACGCGCTTAGCGATGAGCCCTTGAATCATTTCATCATTTCTTCGAGCGTGGAAAGTACGATAACGCCCGTCATGTAAAGGTTTCCTACATAGACGAATAAAATTGAAAAAATTTAACGTTTGAACGTTATCAGGCATATTGTGCTTGCCTAGTACGGCTACAGCAACTCTTTTCTGTTGGTAATTGAGTACCTGGAGCATGGTGGACGTGACGCCCGAAAAGCGTTTGTTTGAATTCCCGAGGATGATCTCGACATCATCAGTGTTCATGGCGGTCACACACAAAAGCTTCACCAAATATTGGTATTTCGCCTTCAGTAAAGTGTTGTTTTTTCAGTACCAAGTTTACTCGTAAAGTTACTATTATTTTCAGTAGTCACAAGTTTGTGCAATATTCTGTGTAATCATAGGAGAAAACTTCAATGCAATCAATGATTTGTTTTTGTGTGAAATAAATGTGTAAGTTATATATTATTTATTATCAATAACTTACACTTAAATAACTACTGCCACTCTATGGTTCCCGGTGGTTTTGACGTAATGTCGTAGGTTACCCGATTAATACCTTTAACCTCATTT
>DDED01000109.1 GCA_002336035.1 Cellvibrionales bacterium UBA1963 | reverse complement strand
AAGACTATGCAGTATTCGATAAACTTGCATTGGCAACAGCACATATCCCCATTTTGGCCGATTGGCAAAAGCTTACAACAAAACAACGCTATAAGTTTAGCGCTGAACGTGAAACAATTGAAACAAAATATCGACAGGAAATTCTTGCTGAAGCTAGCGTTATCCTCCGTAAGATTAAATAAATAATACTTACGCAGCAAAATAATACCGCCACATTGGAAAATTAAATCATGTCCGTATCAATTATATTTGCCCGCTCTACTAACTATTGCATTGGTAAGGACGGCCAAATACCATGGCATTTGCCCGATGAATTTGCCCACTTCAAACGGACGACTCTCGGCAAGCCAATCATCATGGGTCGCAAGACGTATGAAGACCACCAATCGGCGCTGCCAGGAAGAAGAAATATTGTAATAAGTCGACAGGCAAATTATCAGGTGGTCGATAGCATCGAATTACAACCTAGCTTAGATAAGGCACTTGAATCTGCCCATAAGAGTAGCGACGAGGTATTTGTCATTGGTGGCGTGCATTTTTTTGTTGAAGCATTCAAGAAAGCAAGTCTCGTGTATGAAACAATTGTTGAAGCAGATATTGAAGGTGAGGCTATCTTGCCCGTATTTGATTTTAACGGTTGGGAGAGTCAAGTTATTGAGCGGCATAAAAAAGATGAAAAGCATGCTTATGCCTACCGTGTCATTAAACATATGCGATTATAATAACCATTAACATTAAATTATAAAGGATTAATCGATAATGACGACACTGCAAGAACAATTAATGAAAGCCGGTATAGTCGATGAGAAGAGAGCTAAAAAAATTGTTCAGCAAAAAAAGAAAAAAGCAAAACAACAGCCAAAGGGCAGTCAGATAATCAATCAAGCAAAAGAGCAAGCGCTAAAGTCGATAGAAGAAAAAAAGTTACAGGGTAAAGCTACCAATTTAGCAAAGCAAAAAGAGGCAGAGAGCAAAGCAATTAAGGCTCAGATAAAACAATTGATAACGCTTAACCTTATTCATAGAAAAGGCGGTGACATACCCTTTCAGTTTGCGGATAGTAAAAAGATTAAAAAAATCTACTTAACTGGCATTCAGCAGGCAAGCTTAGTCGCCGGAAAAATAGCTATAGTGAGTTTGGGTCAGTCATATGAGTTAGTGCCAGCAGCTGTAGCTAATAAGATTAAGCAAAGAAATGCCACAACCGTCGTTTTGCAAAATATTGAAGCTTCGTCGGCTAAAAATCAGTCTTCATCTGACGGTGAAGATGACCCTTATGCAGAATTCATTGTGCCTGATGATTTGATGTGGTGATGCAATTAATGTTTCATAATAAAGAAATAAATCTTAAGGGATAACCGTGAGTAAAAAAAATTTTTTAAGCTTAGGCTTGCCAAATGGCTTCGTAGATAATCTGACGAGCTTAGGCTATTGTGAAATGACGGCCATACAAGCTGAAAGCCTGCCCAAAATTCTTGCGGGTGAAGATGTAATTGCAAAGAGTAAAACCGGATCCGGTAAAACAGCTGCATTTGGGTTGGGCTTATTAGCCTCTCTAGAGGTAAAAAACTTTTGTATTCAAGCTATTGTTCTGTGTCCAACCAGGGAATTGGCTGATCAAGTTTCAAAAGAAATTCGTCGTTTGGCGCGCAGCACGCATAATGTAAAAGTATTAACGCTTTGTGGTGGCAAGTCGATAGGACCGCAAATAGGATCACTAGAGCATGGCGCACATATTATTGTTGGCACGCCTGGCCGTATTGAAGATCACATTAAAAAGGGTAGATTAACAGCTAACAGGCTAAAAGTGTTGGTTCTTGATGAAGCAGATCGCATGTTAGAAATGGGTTTTCAGCCGGCATTAGAAACGATCATTGGTTCATTGCCTCAAGAACGTCAAACGCTTTTATTTAGTGCTACATACCCAAAAGAAATAGAGTCGATGGCTCAAAAAATCACCCATAAACCGCACTTAGTTGAAGTAGACATAGACCATAGTGATGGCATAATTAAAGAAAATCTATTTGAAGTTACAGATGACCAGCATCGCCTTTATGTCATAAGTTTGTTGATTTTAAAACACAATCCAAACTCTGTCGTTGTGTTTTGTAATACTAAGCGTGAAACGCAAATGATCGCCGATCACTTGAAGAGTCAAGGTTTTTCAACTTTGGCCTTGCACGGTGATCTTGATCAAAAACAACGAGATGAAGCGTTGGTTCAATTTGATAATAAGAGTATTACTGTGATTGTTGCGACTGATGTCGCTGCACGTGGCTTAGATATTGAAGCGCTCGATTTAGTGATCAATTATCAAATTGCTCGAGATCTTGATGTCCACGTTCATCGTGTAGGCAGGACGGGCAGAGCCGGAAATGAAGGGATGGCCTGTACCTTAGTAAGCTCAGAAGAAGATTACAAATTAAAATTGTTAGAACAGCATCTTGGTAAACGTTTAACCGTTGATATGTTGCCAGAACAAATGAACTTTGACAGAAAGCCAAGGTTACCAGATAAAGTGTGCTTAAAAATAGATGGCGGAAAAAAGCAAAAATTAAGGCCTGGTGATATTCTTGGAGCATTAACCGCCGATAATGATATTGAAAGCGATGCTATTGGAAAGATAAATATTTTTGACTTTAGTGCCTACGTTGCCGTTAATCGCGCGGTAGTAACGAAGGCGCTAGACAAAATTAATCAAGGAAAAATTAAAGGCAGACAATTCCGCGCAAAAAAACTGTAAATTAAAGATCGAATAATATGGCAATTACTGTGTTAAAACAGCCTTTCTACAAGAAGCACGAATATAGATTAATGACCGCCGGCCTCATGCCTTTTTTATTGTCAGCTGTGGCAGTTTTACTGGGTGTAGATCAGATAATTTTTATTGGCGATATAAAAAAACTGATCGGATTATACTGCTTAGTTATCGTTTCTTTTATGAGCGGTATAGTTTGGGGGATCTCGCTTACTAGGACTCCCACTTCAAAAAAACAAATAGCGTTAGGTGATTTTGCGTTAAGCAAGTACTTTTACTTGAGCAATGTATTAGCCGTAACCGCTTGGCTGACATATTACTTGGCGCCTGACGGGAGAATGTTTTTTGCGGTAGCGATATTGTGTTTTATATGCTTGTTGTTTGTCGATAGACATTTTTTTATATTAGGCATGACGACTAAATCTTACTTGGTGGCAAGAAGTAATATCACGGCCATAGTTTTGGCATGCCTGATAGTAATAATTTGCCAGATTGAGTAGCATGTTTTTCCTGTCTATTACTATTGAATGCATCCGGTGATTGCATTATCAGCGTCGCTTAAATTGTCTCGGGTTTACTGAAATGTTATTTCACGTAAGCGATTAATATCAAGGGAAATGCAGTGCTGGGCAACTATTTTTGCGCGTTCAGAAATCGCAAAGACGACCGCGCCAGGTTGCTTTTTAAACGTCGTCAACTTGCTCATCAATCGGCCTAAAGTTATTCAGTGCTTAATAATTTTGACGCAGCATTTGGGTTCAGGTCGTCAGAGGCAGATGTATTATTTATTCAGTTATAATTTTCTTCACAATCCGGTCGCTCATAACCACGAGGATGAATAACTTTTTTTGAATGCCTAGCAAGTCTTCTGTGCCGCAAACTGCGATACTCATCGTTGATGGTTGCTCTGCTCTTACGAAGGGCAGTAATGCAATGCCGATGGTGCTATCATTGTTTATTGAGCGCAAATGAGTGGCCGCCGTATCAAATGTTGCTCGGCTATTAATGCCATTCATTTTGGCTATTGATTTTATATATTATGGCTATTATTGCGTGTCAGTAAGCTTAATGTCATAGTAGGCTGTCAATGTTAACGGTATTTCGATACAGATGTTGACTGCTGTAAAAAATATTACTTTCATGCAGTCCTTGTCCATTATTGCGTTAATTTGTGAGTATGGAAGCAAGCAAAACGAATAGTGTTTTTTAATTTATTAGCTCATGCGCAGACAATTCAAGTCTTTTATTCTGCGCGATATTGTCAGCCCGTTGTCTGTAATTATTGCTACCCCATTATCTTTTATCATTAGGAATTTTCATGGAAAAAACTACGTACGATATCGTGATCTATGGCGCCACCAGTTTTGTTGGCATGATAATAAGTCACTATCTGATTGATCAATACGGTTGTGACAAGATTCGCTGGGCGATAGCAGGTCGATCAATGCCAAAGTTGGTTGACTTAAAGCATGCGTTAGGTGACTCAGCCAATGATCTAGATATTTTAATAGCTGACGCTAGCGATTTTGATGCGTTGACGGCTCTATGTGCATCGACACGCGTCATAGTTTCTACGGTAGGGCCTTACGATTTATACGGTGAGCCTTTAGTCGATGCCTGCTGTCAAACAGGCACAGATTATTGTGACTTGACGGGAGAAATGCATTGGATTAAACGCATGCAAACGCGCTATGTTGATGCCGCAAAAGCCAGTGGTGCTAGAATTGTTCATGCCTGTGGCTTTGATTCAATTCCGTCTGATTGCGGTGTTCATTTTTTACAGCGCCATTCTTTACAGCAACATGGCACAACCTGTTCTCAAATAGATATGCGTGTTAATCGTTTATCAGGCGGTTTATCAGGCGGCACGATTGCCAGCATGTTGAATATGACGAAACAAATGATCAAAGATCCTTTATTGAGAAAACAACTTAACGATCCATATTCCTGCTGTCCCCCCAGCCATGGATTTACGGTCCGTCAAAAAAATATTTCAGTTGCTTACGATGAGCATGCCAGCAGCTGGATGGCACCCTTCATGATGGCCGTCATCAATTGCCGCATCGTTCACCGCACTAACGCTTTGCTAGACAATGCTTACGGTGACCATTTTCAATACCAAGAAGCAACTTTAACAGGCGATGGTAGGTCGGGTGAAAAAAGAGCTAAGCGAATGGCCACAGGGTTTAAGCTGTTTAATTTAGCGACTATGCTTAGTCCTATACGCTGGATACTTGAACGCTTTGTTTTACCCAAACCCGGTGAAGGCCCTAGTCCACAAGAACAACTCAATGGGGAGTTTGATTTACGCTTTCGTGGCCAGACTGAGCAAGGTGGCACAGTGAAGGTTAAAGTCACCGGCGATCGTGATCCGGGTTATGGTTCAACCGCTAAAATGATAGGTCAAGCAGCAATGTGTTTAGCCTTTGACATCGATCAGCACACTGCTGGTGGTTTCTGGACCCCCGCTTCCTTGTTCGGTGATGCATTAATAGAGCGCTTGCAAGACAATGCGGGTTTAAGTTTTGAGGTCATTGACGAGTAGTTTATTTTTTACTGAGCACTACTTTATCAAAGCGTATACCCAGCCAACCGTCGAGCAAAAAGTTACGAATATTATTATGGTCGCTACCGTTGGGATGGCCCATGACATCGTCACGATAATATTGACCAAACAAGGCTAGCGTTTCCATTTCACTTAAATTATTCAGTTGCGCAAAGGCAAAAATCTTACACGAGCCTTCATTGCTACCCGCAGGGTTGTCAATTGCGCCATTATTAAATTGACTTGGCGTATACGCATAGTACTGATCGATAACGGCCATTACCTGCTGAAAATCTATAGTGTTTGGTTCTTTGCGGCATTGGTCGATAAAATCTTTCATGTCCATACTGGCGGTCCTTATCAAGTCGCGAGCTCAAAAACACTCAGTATAAGCTGTTCGCTTTACACTCTCCACTTCCCATTGATCGTCAAATTAATTAACAGGCTTTAATGCAGTGGGTATTTTCATTTCACCATTAATCCGCTGGTATAGATTAGTCGTAAAAAATAATTTGAATGACTAATCGGAGAAGGCACCATGGACACGTGGTTGGATGGGATCATCAAAAAAGCCCTAGCATCAGATAAAATGACCAAATTGCTGATGAAAACGATACCTAAAGCGGATCTTTTCCTCATGAAAAACACCCGTGGTTGGTTAAATACGGCAATGCAGTCATTGGCTTTAGTTGAAGGCAAGGGTGCGAAAAGTGGCGCTAGACGAGAGATTGTTACTTTGTGTATGCCAGACAATGACCGGCTATTATTGGTGGGCTCTAATTGGGGGCGCGACCGTCCCCCTGCATGGTATTTTAATCTTAAGAGCCATCCGACGGTGATGGTTACGTTTAGAGGTTACCGAGGCCTAATGCAAGCGCAAGAGATGGTGGGCAGCGAACGTGAAAGCCTTTGGTTAAAACTGGTTACATACAATCCGCAATACGCTCATTACCAACAAAAATGTTCACGAGTGTTGCCGATTATGCAATTGAGTCGTGTTAAGTGATTACATGCTGGCACTGTTGACAAAAGTAAAGGCGACGCGCACTGATTTCAACCCGTTTAATGGTCGACCTGCATTGATAGCAAGACCTTCCATCACGATTAAAGGCTGCAAAACGATACGACTCTTTGCGTTGTCCTTGTTTTTTTAGTCGGGCATGAAATTTAGCTGGGTTGGTAATTCCGCCGGTCTGATAGGCTCGGTAAGCAATTGCTAACGTACAGCGAGCTAATGTCCCTAACTGCCCTAATGACAGCTCGACTGGTCTAGCCCACGGCGATAAACCGGCTAAAAAAAGTATTTCAGTTCGTAGGTAATTTCCAATACCGGCAATAAAATGTTGATCTAAGTATAGGCTGGCCAATGACCGACGCTTAAATGACGGACTTTGTAATTGGTATAAAATATCGCGCCAATGCAAATTAGGGTCAAGGATATCAGGGCCTAAGCGCTGTAAAAAAGGGTGAGCGTGAAGTGCATCATCGTCTAAAATTTCAATCTCACTGGCGCTATAGAGCCAAGCGCTGTGTGAGTCAGTATGCAAGGCAATACGCAAACTACGGTTAGTAGAGGGCGCCTTGTCGCGCTTGGTGGTATACCAGCGTCCATAAAGTTGATTATGACTGTAAAGCGTTAAGCCATTATCAAATCGAGTTAATAAGGCCTTGCCACGGGGCCTAACAGCTTCAACGTGGGCGCCAGTCAGGATCGGGCCATAACGCCGCAAACCTGCTGGCTGAATAAAACAGCGGTCGATTCTTTTGCCGTCAAGTATTGCCGCTATTTGATCGGCAGCACGTTTAATTTCTGGACCTTCTGGCACGAATAACACTCCTAGCTTACGAGTATAAAAAATAAAAATTATTAACTGATAAACCGCTGCCACGAGGGTGAGTAGCTTAAATCAATCGATAATTAGGTTTATACGCTTGAACAAGCCAATATGACTGCTGTTAGGTGACTATTTAATGTATTGATATTGGATTGATTGAGACGCGGTTTGGCTGAGAAACATCGATTGTTAGATTGAATTATTACTGAACCAGCTGGTCTTGATTATAACAATAAATATAATTAAATCATTGAGTTATAATTTTCTAGAATTGAAGTATGGTGCCCAGACGCAGTGAACATTCCTACTAAAGGCACCAATGACTACCTACACGCAAACAATATCAACACTTTACCTTCCTTAAGATCCCCGTTAAGAGGCACAAATTGTCTACGGGTTTGTCTACGCCTCATGGCAAGAGAAAACCTCAAGGTTCTTTAAGGTTCTTTAAGG
>DDED01000094.1:2274-2606 GCA_002336035.1 Cellvibrionales bacterium UBA1963 | reverse complement strand
GGTTCGCTACGGCATTGCAGTGTGCATTTTATTACCATTTGTTGTTTGGTTTTCGAAACCTTGGCCAGCCTCTGTTCTCCACTGGGCCGTTTTAGTGATAACCGGGTTCCTGCTTCAGTGTGTATATTTTGGGTTGAGTTATCTTGCGTTTAAAAAAGGTATGAATGCTGGAACCGCTGCGGTTATTATGTCGCTTCAACCAATACTTGTTGCAGTGCTGGGGCCTAGCATCATTGGAAGCCGTGGTGGACAGTATTATCTTTGGGCTGGTCTAATCATTGGGTTTATTGGTGTGGCTCTAGTCACTATGTCAGGCAATTCACTCGGGCCAA
>DDED01000094.1:0-1951 GCA_002336035.1 Cellvibrionales bacterium UBA1963 | reverse complement strand
TTCACTCGGGCCAAGCCCTTGGGTGGCGGTTTTTCTCGCGTTAAGTGCGCTGGCCGGGATCACGGTTGCAACACTTTTTGAGAAGTGGCATGAGATAAAAACTGATCCCATGATTGGTGGTTTTATGCAGTATATTGTGGGTTTCGTCGTTCTTTTTCCGGTGGCAATCTTGACTGAGACCATGATCATCGATTGGCATCCGGAGCTAATCATTTCGCTAGCATACCTTGTGATTGCCAACTCAATTATTTCTGTAGGAATATACATAGCATTGTTACAGCGGGGGGATGCCACAAACATATCGTCACTACTCTATCTCGTCCCACCCTTGGCAATGTTTATAGCATGGTCCATTCTGGGGGAGGCTGTGAGTAAGCTAGCGATAGTTGGCTTTGCGCTTTCGGCCGCAGGCGTCTATATCGTGAGTAGGCGATCTTCTTGAGGCGAGATAAAAGTCGTTTTTTAAGAATTCGGTGAAAAATGTCTCCCATGCAATATTGCTGCATAGCGTCAGTGTTAAATGAGCTTTTTGCTTAAAATTTTAATTTGGTGTGAACCATATTTTCATAGCGCTGTATTATAAACAATTTGTTGACAGTCGAGATATTTAGTTCACTCTTCAACAAAACTTTAAATTAAAGAACATTCTAATATAGAAATATATTTCTGAAATTCTAATTGTAAACCGCTGGCTTTCTTAGCTGTAGTCCCCCTTTAATAGTTTTTAATGAATTTGATCCTAGACTATCAAGCTAACTAAAAATCTAAGAAAGATAATTTTGCATGTTCGATCTAAATAAACCTCAGATCATGGAACTATTTGAGTTTAATGAAGTCAAAAAATTGATTCAGGCTGCCTACATCGCTTCAGCTGAAGGCAATGTCCAGACAGCGGAAGTTGTTCATCTTGGCTTCCCTGAGGCAAATGGAGACTGCCATATTAAGTCTGGCCACATTAATGGAACAGCCAGCTATGTGATCAAGATTGCTTCTGGATTTTACAATAATCCCTCTAAAGGATTGCCATCATCTAATGGAATGATGCTGGCATTTTCCGCGGAGAACGGCAAAACTGTTGCAATTTTGCGTGATGAAGGCTGGCTTACAGATATGCGGACAGCAATCGGTGGCGCATTGGCGACTCGCGCGCTTGCTCGTGCTGATGCGACAAAAGTGCTGATAATAGGCACTGGCATTCAAGCGCGTTTTCAAGCGATATGTCTTGCCCAATTGATGCCAGAGAGAATGTTGAACTTCAGTGTTTGGGGCCGAAATACTGCAGCAGCTCAAAATCTAGCACATGAGCTTTCAAGTCAGAAATTGACAGTGAAAGCAGTTGTGGGGTTAGAAGATGAGGTGAGTAGATCTGATATCATTATAACAACAACACCTGCTGTCTCGCCACTGTTTGCACATGGCTTAGTTCGATCTGGCACGCATGTGACGGCTATTGGGGCAGACAGTCCTGGCAAACAGGAATTACCAGTAGGCCTAGTCACATCAGCGTCACTACGTGTGTGTGACCTTTTAGGGCAATCCCTGGACCACGGTGAATTTCAGGCTGCTAAACGGGCTGATCCATCCTTGGATGTTACTGAATTAGGACATATTTTGTCTGGCATGCACTCTGGCCGGCGTTCTAAAGACGATATTACTGTGGTCGATTTGACAGGCATCGCTGCGCAAGACATCGCAATTACACAAGCCATTATCGACGCTGCTGCGTCTAAAAAAACTTAAAGGACAATCTATGACCGCATCCCCCGCAGTTCTTGAGCAGGCAGCACTTTCTGTTACAGTACACCGTCGCATCAAACGTTGGTTGACTCCAACGCCTTGCATCGCATCGCGGCAACCACTTTTTAGTGACACTGAGCTCTTCTACAAGGCTGAGAATCTCCAACAAACGGGGTCATTCAAGTTTCGTGGTGCTTTGGCAAAATTGACTTCG
>DDED01000004.1 GCA_002336035.1 Cellvibrionales bacterium UBA1963 | reverse complement strand
CCGACGCGGCTGCTGGTTTTGTTCGTAACCCCGACAGCTTGCCTTATGTCATTGAGCCGATCGCATTAAATCGCGTTGGTGAGCCGGAGGAAGTAGTCGGTGCTGTCATTTATTTTGCTTCTGCTGCCTCAAGTTATACGACCGGTACTTGCATGACGATCGATGGCGGCGTGCGTCCTTAGGTAAAGAATTGCCTCAAGAAAAAAAGATAAGAGATTATTATGGCTAAGGTAAGTTTTGCAGAGATTGAAACGGCGCGGTCGGCGCTATTGGCAGCAGATGCTTTTTTTGAGCTTGAGCAGGTCACCACGCCTCGCGGTACTTTCAATGCTTATAAGCATGCGCCTAAGAATCTAATTGAGCTTCTGTCGGCGGGTCGTGCACACGGTGACGCCACCTTAATTGTGTATGAAGATGAGCGCTGGACATTTAATGAATTTTACCAAAAAGTCGATAGCTTGAGGTGCTGGCTAGTAAATGAAAAACAAGTCAAAAGCGGTGATAGGATAGCTATTGCGATGAGGAATTATCCTGAGTGGCTAGTTGCATTTACTGCAAGTGTACTGTCGGGGGCGATAACGGTGCCTCTTAATAGTTGGGGTAAAGCGGATGAATTGCAGCATGGGATAGCTGACTGCGAACCGGTGGTGTTATTTTGTGATCAGGAGCGCTATGATTTCGTTGCATCAAATGCAAACAATATGACAACTGATTTAATCGTTGCGCGGTCTGAAAATATTGAGCAATCAGCGGCAATAAAGCTTGATTCTCTATTACTCGAGACCGAAGGATTTCCAGCGATCGCTGAGGTTGAAACCGATTCAACCGCTTTAGTTTTATACACCTCAGGCAGTACGGGTTATCCCAAAGGCGTTATCTTAACTCACCGCACCATGGGTCAATGCTTGATGAATATGTATTACGTGGGCGCATTGTGTTCACAGTTTGCCGACCCAGCCATGGACAAGTTTGCCAGCAACGCGCCTTGTAACCTCATTACCGTGCCGCTATTTCATGGCACCGGATTATGGGGTGGCTTCTTTGTGCCGCTGCAAATGGGCGGTAAGGTCGTGTTAATGTATAAGTGGGATGCCAAAAAAGCTTTATCGCTCATTGATCAAGAGCAAGTGACATTAATTGGCACCGTACCGGCTATCGTTCGCTCGTTATTAAAAGATTCCGATTTTGATCGCTATAACACTGAGACACTCTGCCGCGTTAGTATGGCGGGCTCATTAACGCCTCATGACTTGCCTGCACTGATTCATGAAAAGTTGGGCTATGTTTCACGCTCAACGGGTTGGGCGATGACTGAAACCTGCTCCATCGGCTCATCGATGGGTGATCGAATATATGACGACAGGCCCGACAGCGCCGGTTTGATCTCGCCGATTGTTGAGTTACGTATGGTCGATGAGCAAGGCAATGTGGTGGCCGACGGTGACGAGGGTGAAATCGAGTGCAGCGGCGTGACCATGACACCCGGTTATTGGCGAAGGCCTGATGCGACCGCCGAAATCTATCATGATGGCTGGTTGCGCACCGGTGATGTGGGTCGTTTAGATGAAGAGGGGTTCCTGTATATTACGGGTCGCGTTAAAGATATTGTCATTCGCGGGGGTGAAAATATATTTCCTGGCGAAATTGAAGACGTCGCTTATTCCCACGAGGCAATTGAAGAGGTTTGCGTCTTTGGCGTGCCCGATGAAGAATTGGGTGAAGTGTTGGCGATGGTTTATTTTTCTCCCCATAAGCATGTGACGCAGACTGAACTCGAGACCTTTATAAGCGATCATTTGGGTGCATTCAAAGTGCCAAAATATATCTCGGTATCTGAGCAGTCCCTACCGCTTAATATCAGTGGTAAAATTGATAAGCGAAAAATACGTGAATTATTTCTATCACAGACATTAAATTAATCAATATTTTATAGGCGTTTAAAACGCAGTGTTTAAAAATAAATATGTATCAGGCGTTGTGTCCCGTGATTTTTTGCTTTTAGCAAGCGAGCAGAATTCTTCTATTATGACCCTTAATAAATAACCTCGATAAGTCATTCAAAAGATTATGGTTACTTTTTTAAAACGAAAATACAGTGCGGTAGTCGTTAATCTGTTGAGTATTAGCCACGCCAATAAAGCTTCTTGTTTTTAAAAGTAGTGTTCGAGCGTCGTTAGACTCTTTTTAAAGCATGAATTTTTTTTTGCGAAAAGACCCCTTTTATTTAGCCACTTAAAGGCATTCACCGTGAGCTGCCTTTAGTGTTAAAGGGTCGCTAAAGCTGAGGCTAAATAATTAAGTGAGGTCTCTCTGCATCAAGACACACATCTTCTTTAGCAAGTCCAGCCGCTTCAGCAAGGCGCATACCCCTGTCAGAGATAAGCGATAACAACCAACGTCTGTCATCGTTTATCTGTTTTGACCGTCTTTGGATTAGCTTAAGCGTACCCACAGGAATAGGCTTGCGATCTTTAGCGTCATCAAGCTCAGGAAAGAAAACCTTAGAGCCAGGGTTGCGACAATTAAACCCTTGCTCAGACAGCGTTAAGTTGATGATTGATCGAATGGTAGAGAAGTTCCTTTTAACAGATGCAACCGTTAAGCCTCTCTCAAGAGAATAATCTCTATAAGCTGCTGCATCTGTTAAGCGGTACTGATCGATGGGTTTATCCCCTAAT
>DDED01000182.1:459-5120 GCA_002336035.1 Cellvibrionales bacterium UBA1963 | reverse complement strand
TGTTGATATGCCTCCAGGAACTGGGGACATTCATCTAACGTTATCTCAGCAGGTACCTGTGAGTGGGTCGGTTGTGGTAACAACGCCTCAAGATATTGCCTTATTGGATGCTAAAAAGGGCATTGAAATGTTTCGGAAGGTTAATGTGCCTTGTTTGGGTGTTGTCGAAAATATGTCCACTCATATTTGTAGTGCTTGCGGCCATGAAGACAGTATTTTTGGTCGCGGTGGGGGTGAGTCAATTGCATTCGAGTACAATGTCCCTCTGCTTGGGTCAATACCGCTGTCCTGTGATTTACGAGAAGGTTTAGATGAGGGGCGGCCAATAATGGCTGTTTCCGTTGATCTACCGATAAGTTTGCAATACCGCCAAATAGCCAGAAAATTGGCCTTTCGTCTGCATACTGAATCTCAGTTGGCCAATGCAGCTGCACCTGAGATTACGATGACCGACGATTAGCTTGCTAGCTAATTATTTTTATTTGATTGAGAGAAACATTATGAGTATTAAGTCTGACCATTGGATTCGACGTATGTCTGAAAATGAGGGCATGATTTCGCCATTTGAGCGAGATCAAGTCCGTGAACATGAGGGTAATCGGGTTATTTCTTATGGTACATCAAGTTATGGCTACGATGTCCGCTGTTCTAACCATTTTAAAATTTTCACTAATGTTCACTCCACGACCGTTGATCCTAAAAACTTTGATGAAAATAGTTTCATAGATGTTGAGGCAGATCACTGTATCATCCCCCCTAATTCATTTGCGCTGGCCAGTACAGTAGAGTATTTCAAGATACCCAGGAGTGTGTTGACGGTGTGCCTAGGTAAGTCGACCTACGCTCGATGCGGCATTATCGTTAATGTCACGCCGTTGGAACCCGAGTGGGAAGGTCATGTGACTTTGGAGTTTTCTAATACAACCACTTTACCGGCTAAGATTTATGCTAATGAAGGTGTTGCGCAAATGTTATTTTATGAAACAGATGAAGTGTGTGATGTCAGTTATAAAGATCGCAACGGGAAATACCAAGGTCAGCGAGGCGTTACATTACCGAAGGCTTGATCTTTATACGTTGATCTTTATAAGGTAAACAGCAAATTTTATTGCTGTTTATGAGAAAGTCCAAACCAGCATAGGTAAATTGTGTATGAGTTCTTCAGTAAACGACGTTATTATATCGGATTTAAAAAATCCTGTGTACCCGGATTTTATTCAGCAGGTTTTAGAGGATGCCGCTCAACAACCGCGGACACCTCTTACGCCAGAAAGCGCGATGCTTGCAGCTCGTGAGCAGACCGGTTTAAGCGACTTTGGCAATATGGAATTTGTCGGTCGTCTATCATTGATTATGCAACAGATGGATGCCGATTCTGGGCTGAGCCCAATGGGCCGTTCTTTAAGCTTTGGGTTTTTAGTTCGCAATCTAGTACAGAGACTCCGTTTTGTGGATTTAATGGAAAAAAATCCAGCAATCGATGATATTGCCTTCGAGCGTCCTATTGTTATTGCTGGTTTGCCGCGCAGTGGCACCACTCATATGCTAAATCTTATTTCGGTTGATAAGCGTCTACGCTCTTTGCCGTATTGGGAATCCTTAGAGCCGTTTGCTGATCCAGCAGAAGATTTACAGGCCGGTGTTGAAGACCCCCGAATTCAACGGTGTCGTGATCAACTGGCCATGCAAGATCAGATCATGCCTTACTTTAAAAACATGCACGATATGTATCCAGAGCATGTCCATGAAGAAATTGAATTACAGTTCCTTGATTTTTCAACAATGCTACTAGAGAATTATGCGCTTATGCCTAAGTGGCGTGATTACTACTTGGCCCACGATCAAACACCGCATTACGAATACATGAAGCGGGCATTAAAAGCGTTACAATGGCAGCGAGGGCCAGACCGCTGGATATTAAAGTCGCCTCAGCATATGGAGCAGTTGTTACCATTAAAGACTACCTTTCCTGACGCTACTTTTGTGATACCCCATCGAGACCCTGTCTCTGTTGTTACCTCGTTAATAACAATGGTTACGTATTCTGCAAGAATGAGTCGTTCGCCAGTCGATGCCCATGCGATTGGAGATTATTGGGTCGATAGAGTCGAACGCATGCTGCAATCATGCGTTCGTGATATTGACAGCTTGCCAGCAGAGCAGGTGATACATGTTAATTTCGATCAGTTTATGTCGGAAGATATTCAAACTATTGAGCGTATTTACTCCTTGGCTGGTCTGCCGATGACACCAGAGGTTAAGTCGTCTATGCAGGCATATATTAAAGCGAACCCCCGTGGCAAGTATGGTCGTGTTCGCTATGATTTGAAAAAAGATTTTGGCCTCAATAAAGGGGCGCTCTATGATCGCTTTAAATTCTATACTGATCGTTTTGCTGTGCCACTAGAAAATAAGTAACGACTTTTTTATTGTCACAGGGTTGGTTCTTTATGGGGTTTACCTAGCTGTTGCCAGCTAGTAAGAAGAATAAACTGCTCGCTGCCCCCCTTTTTGAACAGCAGTTGAATGGGGGCATAAAGGAAATCAGGCGCAAGCCATAGCTTTACTTCGCGATTTTTTTTGTTGTGTGAAAACACCACGCTTGTTTTTTTGCCAGCTTTGCTGTCAACAATTTTTTCTGATTCATACTGAAAAACATATTTTTCGAGGCCTTTTTCTGTCGCAACATTGTATTCTAAACGGTGTGGTCTCGGTTTATCGATGAGATCAAGTTGCATTTGTATTTGATAAGAGAGCTTGTCCTGCGTGTTGTTTTCTAAAATATAAACTTGCTCTATTTCTCCTTGACGGCTGATCAATATTTTTTCTTTCCAGTTAAATTTTATGTTGATCGGTTTATCATTACTGAATCCTTTTTTTCCATAATAATATTTAAGTGGCCTAATATTGTTTTTTGCATCTATTTCAAATTCTGACCATTCGTCAATGTTCATCCATAAAGCTTTTATTTTCCAATCTGCGCGGTAGCGATTTTCACCAATCGGTTTTATAGATCTAATGCCATTGACGCGAATACCTTTCATTTTCGCTGTATATTTAGCTTGATAATGAAGTGGTAATAAGAGCCTTTTATCGGCATTGTTGCTATGAGTGGTGGGTAGATAGGTGTTGTTATCGAGGTGGCTTTCTGCACTTGCGTTAGAGGCTGGCGAGAAAATTAAGGTGAGCAGTATCGCGGTTACAAGGGCTAATGGCCTAGCTGTTATGCTCTTTATTTGTTGGCCCCAAGTGTCGCCAAGCAACTGATTCACGTCAGAGTCGGCTGGTGTTTTGCGAGATGATTGATTCAGCTGATATTTTAGCGATAAACTGCGATGGCTTAATTGAAAATGAACGAATAAACGCAGCATAAAGGCTTTTATTTTAGTCGTCTCGATAACCTTCTGTCGGAAGTTTTCGTTGATCAAAATATGCATCTCCGTCAATGAGTGAGAGTCTACCATCGGCAAGCCAACTTAATACTTGAGGGTATATTTTATGCTCTTCCACCAGCACCTTGGCGGCTAATGATTTAGCGTCATCTGTCGATTCAATGGTTACTCTAGCCTGCAGTATCGAAGGACCACCGTCCAGTTCTGCCGTGACAAAGTGAACAGTGACACCGCCTTCTTTTTGCTGATCATCTATGGCGCGTTGATGTGTGTTGAGCCCAGGATAATTAGGCAGTAGCGATGGGTGAATGTTCAATAATTTCCCTTCGAAATTATTCACAAATTCAGCCGTAAGTATTCTCATGAACCCTGCGAGAACCACAATGTCTGGCCTCACTTCAAGAATTATTCTAAGCAGTTCAGCATCAAATGCTTGTCGAGAATCGAAGTGGGTGTGGTCAATGCACCGTGTTTCTATACCGGCTTGACGGGCTCTTTCTAGGCCAAACGCATGAGGGCGATTACTGATCACCCGTTGAATGTGACCCTTTATAAATTGACTCTGACAGGCATCGATAATGGACTGTAGATTGCTACCGCCGCCAGATATTAAGACTACGATTTTTGCAGATTGACTTATCTTATGCATCAATCAGGTTTACTTGGGCGGTGTTTTGATCGGATGCACTGATGTTACCCACATGCCACGCATTTTCACCCGCAGTGGTTAATATGCTTATTGCCGCTTGAAGTTTCGCCTTAGGCACCACAACTATCATGCCTATGCCGCAATTAAATGTTCGATACATTTCTTCTTGTTCGACATTCCCTTGCTGCTGTAACCAATCAAATATAGGTGGCATAGACCAGCTGCTGGTGTTGATATCAGCTTGGGTATGGTCAGGTAAAACACGCGGAATATTTTCTAGTAATCCACCCCCTGTAATATGAGCAATAGCGTTAATGGCCATGTTTTTTTGAAGCTCGAGCAACGATTTAACGTAAATTCGCGTGGGTGTTAATAGGGTCTTAACAAGTGTCGAGTCGTTAAATGGCTGATTAAGATCCGCGCCACAATGACTAATGATTTTTCGGATTAGAGAATAGCCGTTTGAGTGCGGTCCCGATGAAGCCAGTGCAATAATTGCATCGCCAGCGGCTGTTTGTGACCCGTCAATAATGGCGTCTTCTTCAACAATGCCGACACAAAAGCCAGCTAAGTCATAATCTCCTTTGGCATACATGCCAGGCATTTCTGCTGTCTCACCA
>DDED01000182.1:0-150 GCA_002336035.1 Cellvibrionales bacterium UBA1963 | reverse complement strand
GCATTTCTGCTGTCTCACCACCTATTAGGGCAGCGCCAGCTTGTAGGCATCCTTCGCCAATACTTTCGACAACAGTGGCTGCAACGTCAACATCTAGAGCGGCAGATGCGTAATAATCTAAAAAGAATAACGGTTCGGCACCCGCGACAA
>DDED01000154.1 GCA_002336035.1 Cellvibrionales bacterium UBA1963 | reverse complement strand
AATCAGGTTGAGCGAACGGTGCCGTGGACGCAAGAAGTGCTGTATATTCGGCAAGGGAAGGTTCGTGTAAAAATATACAATTCGCAGTCTGCTTTAGTTGATCAGTGGGATGCCGTCGTGGGCGATATTGTGATTCTTTTGCGAGGTGGACACGGCTATGAGATTCTCGAAGATGGCACGCAAGTATTAGAGGTCAAAAATGGACCTTACGTGGGCGCCGAAAAAGACCGGCGGCGTCTTTAGTTAGAGAGCCGGTCTGACTTAATTGAGTCCTTCTATGACCTCAAGAAAAGCTTTGCCATAATTGTTGAGCTTCGTTTCACCCACACCATTAACATACAGTAATTGCTCCATTGTTCGTGGCCTAGTTTCCATCATCTCCATTAACGTGGCGTCGTGAAAAATCATATAAGAGGGAATGCCGTGCTCTTCAGCCAGTTCTTTTCGGCATGTGCGTAATGCTTCCCACAGTTCAGCATCTTGGTTTGACACACCGTTTTTGAATTCATGATTAGTTTTTTTCTGCGGGACTTGCTTGATTTCTTCGCGTAGGTTTAAAGACATTTTGCCCTGCAGTAACTCGCGAGATTGCGGCGTCAGGGCTAAGGCGTTGAACTGCAGACTGTTAACTGATAGCAATCCTTTAACAATCAGTTGACGGGCTATCGAACGCCATTGATTTTGCGATAATTCAACGCCAATACCAAAAGTGCTTAATTGTTGATGGTCAAACTGAGTGACTTTTTCCGTATTTTTGCCACGTAGTACGTCGATCGTATGAGCAAGACCGAAGCGCTGATTTAACCGGTAAACGCATGACAGTAACTTTTGAGCAGCCTCGGTTGCGTCCCATGTATTAGGTGGATTATCGCAATTATCACAATGAAGGCATTTCGTTAGGCGCTCTTTGGTTTGTGGTATATCAATTTTATCTTCGCCAAAATAATTAAGTAGTGGCGTGCGACGACATGAGGTAACTTCACACCAACCGAGTAATGCATCAAGTTTTATTTTTTCGTGGCGTTTAAATTCTTCTTTTGCCGGTGAATTATCAATGAATTGAGCCAACTGAACAACATCGTCTAACCCATACGTCATAAAAGCTTCTGCATTTCCACCGTCGCGCCCAGCGCGTCCTGTTTCTTGATAATAAGCTTCCATGCTTTTCGGTAGGTTCATGTGTGCAACAAATCGAACGTCGGGTTTGTCGATGCCCATGCCAAAGGCAATTGTGGCAACCATTATGATGGCATCTTCTCGCAAAAATCTTCCTTGATTATGCGCGCGCGTTTCGGCGTTAAGTCCTGCATGGTAAGGCAACGCAGTAAGCCCTCGAGTGCATAGCCATGCGGCAGTAGAATCGACTTTTTTGCGTGACAAGCAGTAGATGATGCCTGCTTCGTCACGGTGTCTGGTTAAAAATTGCAGTAATTGTTTTTTAGCTTCTACTTTAGGCACTACAGTATAGTGGATGTTGGGACGATCGAAACTGTTTAAAAACTGTTGTGGTGAACTGAGCGCGAGGTTTTTGACAATGTCCGCTTGTGACAAGGGTGTTGCTGTGGCGGTGAGGGCAATTCTAGGTACTGACGGAAAGCGCTCTTTAAGTTGATGGAGTGACAAATAATCCTGACGAAAATCATGTCCCCATTGAGACACACAATGAGCTTCATCGATAGCAATTAATGAAATGCAGCAGTTTTGAAGCCAGCTGAGTGTTGCTGGTTGATTGATTCGTTCAGGCGCAATATAAAGTAGGTCGAGTGTTTTGTTAATTACACGTTTAACAACGGTTTCACTTTCATTGTGATTTTGAGTTGAGTTTAAAAAGTCGGCTCGAATACCTACTTCATTAAGCGCAGAAACTTGATCTTGCATAAGTGCGATCAGTGGAGAGATAACAATTGCACAGCCTTCGCGCAACAGGGCAGGAATTTGATAGCACAGTGATTTCCCGCCACCCGTAGGCATAATTACAAGGCTGTCTTTGCCGTCAACAACCGATTGAATAATGGTTTCTTGTTGGCCTCGAAATTGCTTATAGCCGAATGTCGATTGTAAAATGGCTTTTGCTGTTTGGTTAATTTTCTCCACTTATTTATTTCGGCCAAATTCAATTAATTTAAAAATAGAATAGGCGGGATCACTGTGACCGGGTTGTCCAATATAGGAGCCGGTTAAAAGGGGGTGGTCAAGTTGCGTTTGAGAGGGATTGTCTATTTTTGCCCAATCAGCTAAGACGGCTTTGTAGATAAATTTCCATTCACCGTTGCGTTTTTCATATTTATCGAGATAGCGGCCGCCAATGAGTAAATCAATTAGACCCTCTTCTGTTTCCGCCTGATGATAAGCGAGTACATAAATCTCACCCTCCGCATAAGTGCATGTTTCATGAGTGCTGTCTAAAATAATATTTATAGTGGTGAGGTTGTGATGGAGGATTTTCATTGGCGCTTGAATCGCGGGCAGTTGATCGATAAATTCGCTTGCTAAGCCTTTAAAGAAACCGCCATGATCATCTATAGCATCGTCATGATAAAGGTCGCGTAATTTTTCATGGTCGTGCCGGTCAGAGGCCATGCAATACGTATTGATAAGTTCATTTATCGCTTGTTTGTCGAGTAATTGTTGTAGCGCTTTTTCGTCTGCCATGAGACTTTTCCATTGCAAGAAACCGATTGGCAGTGTAGATTTTATTAAGCGACTTATCAAGACAAGATAAAGACTTATAGCTCAGTTAATAATTTTGGCAGGATTTTTGCGGCGACTATGATCGGGCAGCGCCAAGGTATGGCTAACTGCCCATTGTATGGATACGGTATAAGAGCGTCGATTTTAATAAGCTAGCTATTAAGAATCTTTTTCTTCGTCAGAAGCTGCGGTTTCAGTTT
>DDED01000131.1 GCA_002336035.1 Cellvibrionales bacterium UBA1963 | reverse complement strand
TTATGCCTCCGGCGCCAGCATTAACTGCTAGTGAACCAGAACTTGACGACGGTGCGCAGTTGTATGCCACGCACTGCGGCCGATGCCATGGTCCCGCAGTGCAGGGCGGCGGGTTAGTGCCTGATTTACGGTATATGACCGAGCAAACGCACCAATTATTTGATGTTATTGTTTTGGGTGGTCTTTACGCAGACAAAGGGATGATAAGTTTTAATGAGGTTTTATCGGCGCCTGAAACGCAATTGATACATCAGTATGTCGTCTCTGAAATACAGGCCCATCACGCGATGAATGCGGACCCTGTTTGGTGGAACGACATAAAATTATGGTTTTATGAAAAGCTCATTCGTTATTCAGCAGGTTAGAATGTCTACAACTCACGGCAAAAATCCCTTTTATTTACTCCTCTAGGATTGTTTTTCAAAATTCGCTGAGTAAAATGATGCTTTGTTCAAACGTGTCGTTTAGGCCGTGCAAAAGCATTACGTGTAAACTTGATCAGTTGACATACACGTATTTATTTGACGTCATTGTAGGAATCATAGATGAGCGATTTACCATCAGAATTACGTTATGCGGCCAGTCATGAATGGGCTCGCGTTGAAGAAGACGGCACTGTTGTGGTAGGAATTACCGACCATGCTCAGGCGCAGTTAGGCGATGTGGTCTATGTCGAGTTGCCCGATATAGGCCAAATTTTATCGGCTGGCGATGAAGCGGGAGTCGTTGAGTCGGTTAAAGCCGCCTCTGACGTTTATGCGCCCATCTCAGGTGAGGTGATTGCAATTAATGAGCGATTGGATGGTGAGCCAGAAACGGTTAATAGTGAGCCTTATGAAGACGGTTGGTTCTATCGATTACAGCCGGCTGATAATGTTGAGCTTGATGAGCTGTTAACCTCAGATGCTTATGCTGAAGTCGTAGCCGAAGACGATTAAAGTCAAGTTCTATGAACAAGGTCTCATTAACGAGGCCTTTTTTTTGGCACCATTTTTAGTCATGAGTAAATCCAGTGATGAAAGGCCCTTACCCACTTAAGTTAGACTTACAGCAACAGCTGACTATGTTTGTCCATCAAAAAACTGATATCCATATTTCCAAGCAAATCATAGAACATGGAATATGGGAGTCATACGAAACTAGCTTACTACTAACATTATTATCTCCTGGTCGCACGTTTATTGATGTGGGCGCTAACATGGGTTACTACACGTTGATTGGCTCGTTACTTGTAGGTGAGCAGGGTCGCGTTGTTGCTTTTGAGCCTGAACAAGAAAATTTCACTTTATTAGAGAAAAACATACTAAACAATAAGCTCGCCAATGTTGTTGCGGTAAATGCAGGTTTGAGTGACCATCATGCTGACGGTAAGCTTTATCTTAACGACAAGAATCTCGGTGACCATCAAATATATCAGCCGGCGAATAATGCGGTATCTCGAGCAGAACAATCGATTCAATTATTGCAAGGAGACGATTTTTTACTGCATCGATTAACGTCTCCCGTGAGTCGTATCGATGTGCTTAAAGTGGATACTCAGGGAGCAGAATTTGTTGTGCTTACAGGCTTAATGCCGCTCTTAAAGCAGAGCTTACCGGAGTTAAAAATGATTGTGGAATTCACGCCTTACAGTTTAAAGCAAGCTGGCGCGAGTGGCATGGCCTTATTAGATATCGTTGTCGAACTTGGCTTGCCCATGCAACTGATTGATCACTTAGGTCGAAAATTAGTCCCTATTAGTGAGATTGAGATGCGGCAATGGATCGAGCAGACAGACGCAGCAGTTGGTAATCAGGGCTTTATTAACTTATTAGTTGGACATTATTGAATAACAGTTACGTCATCCCATAAAGAGTTTCTGCTGAGTATAATTTTACTATTGAAGCTAATCGAACGGAAATCGTATGAAAAACATATCGCTTATTCTTATTAGTGTTGGATTTTTTTATGCTGGCACCATGCACTTCACCGATGCGCAATCACTTGCTGCTATTACACCGCTGCCCTATGCGTTAGAAATAGTTTGGTTAACCGGCGTAATGGAGCTTATTTTTCCATTTTTTTTATTATGGCCAACGTACCGTCAGGTCACTGGAATTTGGTTATCGGCTTTTTGCTTGGCGGTGCTAGCAGCGAATATCAATATGGCAATTAACGACATACCTATGTTTGGTCAGCCAGTTGAGCCATGGATAGCATGGCTAAGATTACCCATGCAGTTTGTTTTAATCGCTTGGATTATCTATGCCTGTGAGTCAATGCCGTTAATAAAAAAATATCGATGGCGGGCATTTTTTCATTGTCAATGAGGGCGAAAACTCATGGGCCTCAAGAATCAATCTGTTTTGCTGAGGTAAGGTAATGCTACGCTTTTTTATGGTTCCTATAATCACGCTACTGAGTGCGTGCACTGGCGTGCCGGTAGATATTAAGCCGGTTGATGGTTTTGAGTTACAGCGTTATCTCGGAACTTGGTATGAGATAGCACGCTTAGATCATTCTTTTGAGCGGGGGTTAAGCCAAGTGACTGCAAATTATCAACTTAGTGATAATGCCACAATCGAAGTCATTAATCGTGGTTATGACGCAACTAACGACCGCTGGAATGATGCTCAAGGTAACGCCAAGCTAGTTAGCCAATCTTCTCAAGGCCATTTAAAAGTGTCTTTTTTTGGTCCTTTTTATGGTTCTTATGTCATTTTTGAACTGGATCATGACAGCTATAAATACGCATTTGTGACCAGTTACAATAAAGAATTTTTATGGTTTCTAGCGCGCACGCCAGTAGTCGACCCGGCACTGACTGAACACTTTATGCAGCTTGTTAGGCGTTATGGTTTTGATCAGCAAGCCTTGATCTGGGTTGACCAATCTATGAATGACGGGCTATCAATTAAATAAACGCAATGAGTCGATTGCGAGGAAGCTTAATATGTTGTTACAAAAAAAAGTGGGTTTAGTCACTGGTGGTGGTGATGGTATTGGTCGCGCGACGTGTTTAGCTTTTGCTAAGGACGGTGCTAGGGTAGCTGTAGCCGATATTCGCTTATCAATGGCGGAGCAAACCGTTGAGCTGATTAAAGCCTTCGGCGGTGATGCGATTGCTATTAAGGCCGATGTATCAAAAGCTGCTGAAGTTGAAGCAATGGTAGCGGCGACTGTTGCTCATTTTGGTTCACTTGATTGCGTGTCGAATAACGCGGCTGGTGGCGCAAGTTTTGCTATGCTGCCAGAAATGGAAGAGGCTAGTTGGGATAAAACACAAGCCATTTGTTTAAAAGGGGTTTGGCTGTGTTTAAAGTATGAAATACCAGCCATGCTAAAAAGTGGCGGCGGTGCAATCGTTAACATTGCCTCTTTATCCGGTGTTCGCGGCGAGGCGATGCAATCACCTTATAGCGCTGCTAAGGGTGGCGTTATTGCTCTGACGCGGACAGCGGCAGCTGAGTGGGCGAGAGACGGCATACGAATTAATGCGATTAATCCTGGGGGTATCCGGACTGAAGGTATTAAACGTTATTTTGAGGAGGTTCCTGGGGCAGAAGAAAAAACGGCGGGCGTTCATGCAATGCGTCGTTTAGGTGAGCCCGAGGAAGTTGCTGATGCGGTGTGTTATTTGGTTTCTGATCGTGCTTCATTTATCACTGGTACGACATTAGATGTCGACGGGGGTATAATGATAAACCCCCACACCTTATGATAGATCGAATTACTCATAGTGAATGGTGTTAGTTGACTCGAAAATTAAAAAGAATTGGGTCTTAGCATAGCATCATGACCGCCATCAACAAAAAGGATGGTGCCTGAAATGAAGCCGGCTTTTTTTTGATCCAATAAAAAGCAAGTTGCTTCAGCAATATCTTCAGGTGAGCCTGGCCGACCAATAGGAATGCTTTTTATAAACGCTTCAAGTACTTCGGCGAACTCAGGATTGCTTCTGCCAGCATCTGTAAGTGGCGTTTCAGTAAAGCCTGGAGCAACTGCATTTAGTCGAATACCATTTGCGGCATAACTTTTAGACTCTCTTCGAAGCCAACAACTTAATGCATATTTACCGCCTCCGTAGGCGAGTTGGCCGTTGCCAATTTCGTCCAGCTTTGCGCTAGCGCCGGCTTCATTGCCCTCGAGCATTAAGTCTACTACACCTTGCTCATAGCCCATGGTCGCTGAGTTGGATGAGATCATCACAATAGCTCCCTTGCGTTTAGCGACCAGAGATTTCACTCCCTCAGTGACGGCTAGTGCGCCGAAGAAGTTAATTCTAGCTACTATTGAAGGCGGTGAGATATGTGGCCCCACACCTGCACAGGGAATAAAGCCATCGAGCCCGTCGGGAGCAGCGGCAGATATGCCTGCTATAGCGGCTTGGCGACCCTCAAGTGTTGAAAGGTCAGCAATAATGTCGGCATCTTTAATATCAACCACAATCACTTGATTGCCTTGACGAACTAGTTGCTGCTTAATGGCGTTACCAATACCCGTTGCGCCGCCAGTCATTGCGTATAAACCCATGGTAAATTCCTTTAGTGTTGAATAAAAAACAATTATAACTGATATAAGTCGTCACTTTTCTATACGGACAGTTCATTTAAAACCATTTATTGGCGACGCTCAAGCGCTGCTTTTCTGAATTCAGAGTCAGCTAAGCCGAGATTAAACTTTTGATCCTGCCATTGCAGCACGGTTTCAGACTTTGAAATCATATTGACCATTTTTAACTGGCTTGGACGCCAAAATTTATCGAGATAGCGCTGATAATTTGAAAGGGTTAACTGCTTTGCTAACTGGCCTGTTCGGCGACTGTAAAATTCAATTTTCCAGCTGCGAAGTTCAGCCTGGTCTATATGACTAATGGTCTTTTCGTATCCGGTATAGGGATCATTGGAGCGCGTTTCAATAATATGGCAGGGTTGCAGTGGCTCACCGCATTTAGTTTCACCTAAATAAAGGTAATTGTTTTTTTCTAGCGAGAAGGCCGCCATGTCTTCAAAGGTAAATTCGCTGCCCATAAATCGGCCGGTTTTTCTTTTTGAGCTAATGCGTTTAACTCGATTTTGTGAAGGCAGATAAATCCATTGTTTATCGGATGCTAACGGAAAGCTATGGGTCAAAAAGATTGTGCCTTTAACGTCGAGAGGCTTAGAAAAAAACAACAAGCTTTTATCTTTGCCGACATCACCTTCCAACGTTTTAGTCATCACTTCGCGGCGGACTTCGCGACCGTCAGCACGGCGTATTATCATTGTCATATTAGCACTTGAGTCTTGCCAGCCTATATCCCTTTTATCTGACTCTGCCATAATAGCGTAAGCTTTTGATGCTTGACTAACGGCTTGACTTGTTTCTTGTGCTGACAACGAAGAGTTAAGCATTGGGCCAAATAAAACGATGAGTAAGACAAATAGAATAAGACTTGGCGGTCGGGTGTTACACATAAAGGCAATTTTATCCATAATTAGTTACTCTTAATTAAAAATATTGGGTGTATGACAGAGCTACATAGTCATCGTTATGTAGCTCAAAAAAATCAGTTTCTGCGGCGCGTGATAACGCGTTACCAGGCGCGTCAAATAAGCGAACCGTAAGGTCAATTTTTCCATTGCTGTTGTTACGGTAACTGTGCTCGATAAAGGTGAGATACTCTTGTCGATCTAGATCGATAATACTGCCAAATAAAAACTCTGACCCTTGCACGTCATTAAAACCTATTCGTAAACCAATAAAAGCATCATTAGCTAGCGAAGTGTTGCGTCGCTGATCCCATAGATATTCAGCAAGCAAGCTGTAATCAAAGTTAGAATTAAATAAGGGGGGTAAAGTAACTTCAAAGCCGAGTGCGGCTGATGAATATCGATGCAGTTGCTGGCCAGACGCAAGCATCAATTCTGCAGGAAGATTGAATCCTCCGCGAGAAATCGCTTCTAGTTTCCAGAGCCAGTTTTCGGCAGCATACTCTAGCTGTAGACCGGTCTGTTCAATAATGGGATAAAAAGGTGTGAGCTCTTGTGAATGGGATGAGAAAAGGATAGGTTCACGAGAGGTCCCTGAAAAGTGACTGATAGCTACTTCCCATTGATCGTGTAATATGACTAAGCGCATAGCGGCATCGATTCGGTTGCTTCCTGCGCTGGATTCGTATTCGGAGCGATCCGTGTTTATGGTGTAACTGCCTCTTAATCGGGCTTCATCGCCAGGAAAAATGCGTTCTCTAAAAAAAGGCAGCGCTAGTAGTTCAAAGCTAAACGTATCATTTAACCAAATCCAGTTAAGCATGGCTTGGCCAAGCTTATCCTCGTCATCAACATTAGCACTGGCGTCAGCCTGGTTGATAATATCAACTAAATTAACTGCTTCTGTAGTCCGCCAACTAATGGTTCTTATGCCGGTTCTTAGCTCCCAATTGGGCTGGATGTAATTCCAATTTAATGATTTGAAATCAACTTTAGACCGTTGATTGTCTTGGCTGTTATAGCGCAATATGGGGGCAATAGTTAGTTCATTCGTTAGCTGACCTTGATTATTCTGCCAGCTTTTTCGGTAATTTCCCTGCCAGCTTAGCGAGCCGTCATTGTCGTGATCAATGGTCGCGCTGCTGTTGATGAATTGCTTAAACTCTACGCTAATCGATTGTCGAGTTTCTATGGCCGAGGCGGCCGAACTGGTGTTTGCATTAAGCACACCGATAGCGAAAACTGACAATAAAAAAAAGTCGATAGGCCTATAGTGGTAAACTGCACGTTTATATTTCACATCCATTACTGGTATTTATCTGTTTTTACTAACAGTGAGGGTAAAAAGAATAGATCAGCGATCATTGCTGTCGCAATGCAAACAACGGACAGAGCATACATTTGTACATTCATGCGTAATTCAGCAGTAAAGACCGGAATTAAATAACCAATACAGAGAACCAGACTGGTAATGATTATGGCCCGTCCTACGAGAGCGTAAGTATTGTCGACAGCTAATTCAGGGCTGTTGCCTTGCAATCGCTGGCGGCGATAACTCACCACAAAATGTATTGTGTCATCAACAACTATACCGAGCGTCATACTGAAAATCATGGCCGTACCCATGTCGATTTCACCGATAAATAATCCACAAAGACCAAACGCAACAATAGCCGGCAGTAAGTTCGGTATCATACAGAGCAAGCCCAGCCTGATGGAACGAAAAGCGATAATCATACTAAGGCAAACAAACGCAGCGACGAATAGGCAGCCTTGTAACATACTGAGAATGTTCGATTGAGCGACATAAGCCATCATTAATGGTGGGCTGGAAGATTCAAAGCTAGTAACCGCCGGTCCTGCCAATGCAAGTTTATTTAGCACGCGCTGATTAAAGGCTAATACTTCCTGACTACTAAGGGCCGCCATCATAGCAGTGACTCTAATAGCACTTTTATCAATGTTGATTGAATCCTGTAAGTCTAGTTCTTCAGGAATACTCGACTCATATACGAGTAAATATTCCGCGATAGCCCGTCTATCATCGGGTATGACATAGTAATCTCGGTCATCGCCGTGCATGGTTTTATTTAATCGTTTGATGATTTGGTGATAGCCACTCACTTTTAACACTTCTGGCTGCTGTTCTAACCACGTAGCGAAACGATCAACGCTTTGCAAAAATTCAGGCTCAACGATATCACCTGGCCCTGTGGAGCGAAGTAAATAATCAATCAGTTCTGAGCCCGATAGTTCGCGATCAAGGTATTCAGTTGCAACACGAATGGGTGCATCCTTATGAAAGGCTGACATTGACTCATGATTAGTGGTGTTCGACAAAGCGGCAGGCACCATAATTGCAATCACTAACCAGCCAATGGGTAAATACTTTTTACCGTGGCGTTTAAATAACGCTTGGCAATGATTAACAAGCCCTGAGACGGGCGGGCGACTGACTTTCTTGCCGGGTAGCAGCAGCATGATGGCGGGTAAAAGTGTGACCGAGGCAACAAAGGCAAACATCACACCGAAGGCGGTGGCCGTTCCAAACTCGCGAAAAGGCGGCGAGTCAGCAAAGTTCATTGCTAAAAATCCGACCGCAGTCGTTAAACTAGTAATCAATAATGCTTCCATGTTTTTGGACAGGCTATCCTTCATGGCTGAATATTTATCCATGCCTTGATTGAGCCGGCTAAAGTAAGCCGATAAAATATGCACGCAGTCTAATATAGCCATCATATACACGATGTAGGGCGTACTCATATTGATGCCATTAAAGTCGGTATAGACGAGCCCTAAAAAACCTGTCGCTGCGACGACACTGACAACCATAATAATTAAACTTGCCACAACTGCAGCAATTGATCTTAAAAAGAAAGCCAATAAAATCAGTAAGCAAAAAAACATTCGCAATTCAACATTGATAGCGTCTCGCTCAGCAATTTCTACAATATTTGCATCGACAGCTAATTGGCCGCTTATTTTTACTGATACAGATGGATGGAGTTGGGAGAATTTTTCTGCCAAATCACGACTGGCCTGCATAACCATTGGTTTTTGGTCTTGCTGTTCTTCAGCAATATTTAAATAAGCAATCACTAAGCTTATATTGCCTGCACTGTTGATGAGTCGATCCTTTAATTCGGGTTCGGCTAGGACGATATCTTTGATGTGCTGACTGTAGTCTGGGTCTTTATCGGCATAAGGATCAAATAGGTCTTCTACCCATAAATCATCGCCATCAGCAATGGTGTGTTGGTGGTTGGCAATAGAGAGTACGCGGCTGGTAAAAGGAAGTCGCCAGGCTTGATCATTAAACCACTGAATGGCGGCCAGTTTCTCAGGGCTAAACAGGTCGCCATTTTTGGCTTCAAGGATAAATATTTGAGTATAAGAATGAGTAAATTCTTGCTCCATATTTTCATAAGCAATTAACAGAGGGTCGTCATCATCAAAGAAAATACGGAAATCGGCATTGAAGCCAAAGTTACCTAATGAAGCGGCCAGCCAGCCGCTAATTAACAGTAAAAGAATGCTGCTCAGATACCGCCAGTTAATTAATTTATCAGCAATTGTTTGCCACATAAGCTCGCCTTATAAAAATCACAACACGGATGCTAAACATTTATGCAGGCTTAGACCAGCATTTTGCGGTGTTTTAAACTGTAAATTGATTACATCAACTTAAGAATTAACCAGCTATTTAGTCGCCTGCGGCTAGTTCAGTTTGCTCATAACCTTTTCGGCGGCGGTTAAACTCAGGTCAATAATGTCGGCGGTATGCGCGGCAGAAACAAAGCCTGCTTCATAACTTGCCGGCGCCAAATAAACACCATTAGCGAGCATGCCATGAAAAAACTGGTTAAATCGATCGGTATTAGTGTTGATCACTTCGCTGTAGCGTGTGACCTTTTGAACGTCAGTAAAAAAAATTCCGAACATGCTGCCCACATGATTGGTGGTGAAAGGAATGTTGCAAGTCTTTGCAATGCCCTCGAGGCCACTGGTCCACTGTTGGGTAGCGTGAAATAGTTTCGGATAAAAGTCATCATCCGCCAGTTGATTCAGTGTCGCTAAGCCTGCTGCCATAGCGACAGGATTGCCAGAAAGTGTGCCAGCTTGATAAACGGGTCCTATGGGTGCCAGTTGCTCCATAATATTTTTTTTGCCACCAAAGGCCCCCACCGGCATGCCTCCGCCGATCACTTTCCCCAAAGTGGTTAAGTCCGGTGTCACTTGATAGTGACCTTGTGCTCCTCGTGGATGCACACGAAACCCTGTCATAACTTCATCAAAAATCAATATCGCACCTGACGCGTCACAGACTTCCCGCAGCGCTTCTAAAAACCCTTCAATCGGTGGAACGCAATTCATATTTCCTGCCACCGGCTCTACGATAATGCAGGCAATGGTTTCACCTTGATCTGCAAAAATGCGCCTAACCTGCTCAATATCATTATAAGTTAAATTGAGTGTGTGTTTGACAAGTGAGGCGGGTACGCCGGGCGAGCTAGGGGTGCCAAATGTAAGCGCCCCTGAACCGGCTTTTACCAGCAGTGAATCAGAGTGGCCATGATAGCAACCTTCGAACTTCACTATTTTGTCGCGTCCTGTAAAGCCGCGTGCGAGGCGAATTGCACTCATAGTGGCTTCTGTTCCTGAACTCACCATGCGCAACATATCCATAGATGGAATAATAGATTTAACTTTTTCAGCTAAAGTGGTTTCTATTTCAGTGGGTGCGCCAAAGCTCAGTCCATGCGCCATTTTTTCTTGCACGGCAGCAATCACTTTTGGGTGTGCATGACCTAAAATCATAGGCCCCCAAGATTGGACGTAATCGATGTATTGATGGTTATCACTGTCGATAATATAAGGCCCTTTTGCCGACTGTATAAATAGCGGTGTGCCACCCACTGCCTTAAAGGCTCTGACGGGTGAGTTAACCCCACCAGGTATCGATGCTTGGGCTTGATCAAAAAGTTTTTCAGAATTAGGGCGAGGCAGTAGAGGCATGGTCTTATCCAGGGTGTTGTCAATTAATGTTACAATGTAAGTGCTAGCCGATAACATAACACTATACAGACGTCGTATCTGTTTTACTATTTACGCCGTACCAGCGCAGTGGATCAATTTATTGTGTGGATGCCCATGCCTTAGGTTTGATCTTTAAATTCAGGAGCGCGATTGTCTTTTCTAGCCTTAATGGCTTCTTGAAAATTATCAGTGGTCATTCGGACAAATAATTGAGTAATGCCCTCATGATGCATGTGGCCATGCAGAGAACCAGCTTCGATACTGGCGTTCATTAATGCTTTGGTTTGTTCAATGCCCATATGACTATGACGCAAGATGCTGTCGGCCAGGGTTAGGCTTTCCTCTAGTAAGCTGTCGTCACTGCATACGCGCGAAACAATGCCAAAGCGTTCGGCCTCTTGTGCGCCAACATCGCGACCAGTTAACATAATGTCATTGGCGCGTGTAATGCCAATCGTCCGTGGTAATAAATAACTTAGACCCAGTTCAGCCGAAGTCAGACCATTATTTATGCCAGCGGCGCGAAAAAATGCTGACTCAGAGGCGATGCGCAAATCGGCAGCCATTGCCAAGCAAAACCCGCCGCCGACGGCAGGGCCGTTAATTGCGGCAATAACAGGTTGCGTCATTTCACGAATGGTCATCATTACATCGTCCAGTACGCGCATAGCGCGCAAAGCTATCCGTGGCATAGTATGCCCATCAAAGACTGGCAGATAGCCTGGGTCTTGTAGATCAGCACCCGCACAAAAAGTACTGCCTTCACCGGTTAAAATAACGAGACGAATATCACTGCGAAAACTAATAGTTTCCAGCTCTTCTTTTAAAGGCTGCATGACATCAAAGGCCATCGCGTTCATTCGATCGGGACGATTAAGCGTCACTAGGGCTACGCCTTCTTTTGGATGAGTGATTTTTATAAATGACATATCTGTTTTAGATTCCTATGTTTTTTTCGTTACCTGTAATGGTTAATGATCATACGTTAATTACGATTTGAATCGCTGCCTAATGCCGGCTCTTCTTTCTAGCATTTCATCTTCTCGTTGTTGTTGCCCTACTTGGTTTATTAATTCAGGGTAGGTTGCTGTTAGCGCTGCAACTGTTAGTTGCTCTGCATTAGGCTTAGGGTAATGGTCGCTGCCAATCCAGCGGTAAGTAATGTAACCTTCTTCATGTCCGCAGGGATCAAGCCAATTAGTGGCGCCAAGATCTTCATGGCTGATAATGATAGTTAGAACACCCTCATTATCAAGCTTTGCATGGTGACAGTTAGTGCTACTAAAGCGGTAGCGATAGTCCATTGTTTCCCACCAATAGTTACCAAATTCCACCGCCCAGTAATCAGCGTCGGGTGGCGTTACGCGCAGAATTAAAGCCTCGCCAGCAGGTATCTTCCAATAAGCAATAATGGGTGCGCCGCCAGGTGTAAAATCAATCTTGTTTTTTTCAAGTTCGCCATAGGACATAAATGTATTGGGCTGAGCCTTCCATTTGTCAATCATGTCAGCCCAATACGTTGTAGACCAGTTAACCCAGTGGCTGGTTTTTTTTAAGCCTTCACTGAGTATTTCGGCGGTAAATAAGGGCGTTTGATTATCTTGTCCCACTCGTTCAATACCAGCTTCCATGGGTTTTTCTTTTAACCAGTTTGCAAAGAACTGTCGAAAAGTGATGCGGTAAGATTCGGTCGAAGTTTCCATCCAATTGATTTTTTCGGCGTCAAAATTGTTAGGCTGCTTTGGCCCAATGAGTAATTCAAAGCGACCACTTTCATCGACGATCAAATCTTTACCGAGTCGAGTGTTGACTACGCCTCCCCCCCAAGGGGTATTGCCATCTTCAAGAATCGTAATTGCAAAATACTGCGCGGTGCCGCGGTACCCACTAATACGGTAGTAATCTTGGCCGTTAATAGGAGAGCCGCTGTAATGTGCATCGGTATTGTCACCACCTTGTTTTCTCAGTGGGTCAAAATAATGCAGCATCTCTGGAAATTTAGGGTCATTGTTTTCCATCTCAAATTGCATGGCCAGAGAGATATTTCTAGCCAGCAAGCGCATTCCTGTTGCGCGGGTGATTTCATTGTCAGGTATGCCGTCGCGAAATATAAGATCACCGCTGTCTTTAAGTTCGTCGCAGAATTGATGCCAAGCGTGACGGATTTTTTGATTATTATCATTGCTCATAAAACTTACCTTTGTGATTTTTTTTACCCTAAGGCATATAAGCGCCACCGCTGACACTGATTAATTGTCCAGTAATATAGCTCGATACATCTGAAGCTAAAAACATGGTGAGATTAGCGATGTCACTGGGTCGGCCCAATCTTGGAATGGGAAGTCCGCTCATATTAAACAGCGTACCTTTTTCCAGTGCTGATTGCATATCATCGGGCCGGCCAATCTGTTCAAAGCCGAATCGATTCCAAAAGCTGCCTTCGCCAACGTCTTCTTCATTGTGGGGTACGATCCAGCCAGGACAAATATTGTTTACTCGCACCCCTGACTTTGCCCATTCCCACGCCAGACTTTTAGAAAAAGAATTGACAAAGCCCTTCACGCCGCCATAGTGGGCAATACCTGCAGCTGCCTCACCAAGGAGTGATGAATTGGATGAGATGTTGATAATACTGCCAGCACTTCTTGATAGCATATCTTTAGCGACAGCTTGACAGCAGTTGACAACCCCATCGATATTCAGCTTTTTCTCCCAATCACGATCGGCATCGCTGAGCTCTTCAAGAGCCGAAGGTTGTGAGACGCCGCCGGCATTGTTAACCAATACATCGACTAAACCAAATTGTTCATGGCAGCGTTGTATCATGGCATCGACCGAGGCGCGATCAGTGACGTCGGTTGCGACGGCTAACACCTTGCCGGTCAGGCGTTGTTTGATGGCTTCTTGCTCTAATAATGCACCTTGTTTGGTATCACGTGATGCGCTAATCACGTTCGCACCTTCTCTAGCGAATTCTAAAACAAGACCTCTGCCGATACCGCCGCTACCGCCTGTGATGATAATGTTTTTATTATTCAGTTCTAAATCCATAGTCATGTTCTCTTTAGTGGTAATGGTTTAAAGTGATAAAATATTGCTGGTGGTTGCCGATTATAGGCTAATAGCCCTACTTACTGCACGGCACGTGACCAAGCTGTAAACAAACCACGATTAAAAAATAATCTTAAAAGGCTGTGTAATGAGTAATCCGCAGAATCCAGACTGGTTGATAACGACAAATCAAGAGGGCGAGTCATTCGATTTGCCCTCGGTAGTCCCCTTAGATTACCACTCACTTATCCATTCAGCCTCTACTAAAGCTGGGCTGGATGACTTTGGCGATGATTATTGGCAGCAACCTCTAAAACTGCTGTGTGATGACTTAAACACGGTGGCTGAATTAACCCTATTTGGTCGGTTAATGGCACGTAATGATCTGTTAATTTGGCTCGATCAACGTTTACAAATCACTGCGTTGACTAAGCAATATCCTGAAATTCTCGAGCAAAAAATTACTGCGCCAATGTTTATTGTTGGTTTGCCCCGATCAGGCACGTCAATCTTATTTGAAGTGTTGGCACAAGACCCTGATGTTGGGGTGCCAAAAATGTGGGAGTCAATGCTACCTACACCGCCACCAGAGACAGACAGTTATTTAACCGACACACGGATCGAGAAGGCCCATCAACTTTTTACGCAATGGAATAGAACTGTGCCTGAATTTGCTACTGTCCATGAGATGGCCGGTGATATTCCCGCAGAGTGCGGCTTAATCATGGCCGGCAGTTTTATCAGCGATCACATCGCTTCATTGCACATGTCTGATAATTACGGGGCATGGCATGCGCAGGCTGATCTAACGCCAGCCTACGAGTGGCATAAGATCATGTTACAAGTGTTGCAGTGGAAAAATCCTCGCCAACGGTGGCTGTTAAAAGCGCCTGCGCATCAGAGTAAGCTTGATACCTTACTCAAAATTTATCCCGATGCGCGTATTATTCAGACGCATCGCGACCCAATTCAATGCATGGGTTCGGCGACGAATTTGATGGCATGTTTGTATAAAATGAGAACGAACAAACCCTTTAATGCCGCAGCATTTGACGAGTTTTTAGTGGGCGAGGCGACAGCGCAGCGACTGGAATTAGTGATTGATCAAGTCGCTAGTGGCATTGTGCCTAAGACCAGTATTTGTGATTCGCGCTACTGCGATTTAATGGAGCAACCGATTGACTGTGTAAA
>DDED01000145.1 GCA_002336035.1 Cellvibrionales bacterium UBA1963 | reverse complement strand
CATCACAATCGTTAAGCCAGAATCCACATCTGAACCTCGAATCACATTAGGTTCGTAGCTATAAAAACTAACTTTTTAAATTAGTTTGCTAAACATTTGCTAAATAGTTTTATTCGCTTCCAAAACAAAAAAAGGCTGCCTCTGGCAACCTCTTAATATATAAAAAATAATATGGCTCCGCCTGCTGGGCTCGAACCAGCGACCCAATGATTAACAGTCATTTGCTCTACCAACTGAGCTAAGGCGGAATGGTGTAATGTGATAAACTCTAACCAGTTCTGAACGACCCGCGCAGTCAAATTTCGGCTACCAAAACGTTTCAAGAAAATAAGCTAGGGCGGCATATTAATGGCCTGTGATAGCCTCGTCAAGTGCTGAGGGCGGTTTCTTGGCTTCTATCTACACTTCCTTGCTAAAAGAACTAAAATTTGCTCTTCATCGTATTTAATCATAACCGTTTATGGCACTATACACGGCTGTTTGCTCTTCTTTACCCTAGTTGGAATGTAAAACCACCATGAGCCAAGAATTTACGGTAAAAGCCCCTTACGAGCCTGCAGGCGACCAGCCAAAGGCCATCGAAGGCTTAGTTGCGGGTATCAAGGCTGGCTTGGCTAGTCAAACCCTGTTGGGTGTGACCGGTTCTGGTAAAACCTTTACTGTTGCCAATGTGGTGGCTGAGTTGAAGCGGCCTACGATCGTCATGGCGCATAATAAGACTTTGGCGGCCCAGCTCTACGGTGAGTTTCGTGAGTTTTTTCCTGACAATGCAGTCGAATACTTTGTTTCGTATTATGACTATTATCAGCCAGAAGCCTATGTTGCGGCCTCTGATACCTTTATTGAAAAAGACTCAGCGATTAATGAGCATATTGAGCAGATGCGCCTATCGGCGACTAAGGCCTTATTAGAGCGGTCTGATGTGATTGTGGTCGCCTCGGTTTCGGCTATATACGGTTTGGGTGACCCTGAGGCGTACTTGAAAATGGTGCTGCACCTTCGAAAAGGTGAACATTATACCCAAAAAGAGATTTTAACCCGCTTAGCGCAGTTACAGTACACCCGAAATGATGTCGATTTTTCGCGGGGCAATTTTCGCGTGCGTGGCGATGTGATTGATATTTTCCCGGCGGAATCAGAGCGCGATGCTATTCGACTAGATCTATTTGATGACGAGCTAGAATCGTTGAGTTTATTCGATCCGCTGACCGGTGAAGTGCTGGCTAAATTGCCTCGTTTCACCATTTATCCTAAATCGCATTATGTGACCCCGCGCGACAAGATATTGAAAGCAGTCGATGCGATAGAAATTGAATTGCATGAGCGTCTTGATCAACTAAAAGGGCAAGATAAGTTGGTTGAAGAGCAGCGGCTGCGGCAACGCACTCAATACGATTTAGAGCTGATTCGCGAACTTGGATTTTGCAACGGTATCGAAAATTATTCACGTCATTTATCCGGCCGAACGGTTGGTGAGCCACCACCGACTTTATTTGATTATTTACCGCATAACGCATTGGTCATCGTTGATGAATCGCACGTGACCATTCCGCAAATTGGCGCCATGTACAAAGGCGACCGATCGCGTAAAGAAAATTTAGTGCAATACGGTTTCCGTTTACCTTCAGCGCTGGATAATCGACCGCTTCAGTTTGAAGAATGGGAAAATCTCGTGCCACAATGTATCTTTGTTTCAGCCACTCCTAGTCGATATGAGGGGGAAAAAGCCGGGGCGGTTGTGGAACAAGTGGTGAGGCCAACAGGGTTGCTTGATCCTATTATAGAAGTGCGGCCTGCAACAACGCAAGTTGATGACCTATTATCAGAAATTAAAGTGCGCACAGCCAAGAGTGAACGGGTGTTAGTGACCACGTTAACTAAGCGTATGTCAGAAGATTTAACTGAATACTTTGAAGAGCAGCGAGTTAAAGTTCGATATTTGCATTCAGATATCGATACGGTTGAACGGGTTGAAATTATTCGTGACTTGCGGTTGGGTAAATTTGATGTATTAATCGGCATTAATTTATTGAGAGAGGGCTTGGACATTCCTGAAGTTACTTTGGTTGCGATATTAGACGCTGATAAAGAGGGCTTCTTGCGCTCACAAACGTCACTGATTCAAACCATTGGTCGTGCGGCCAGAAATGTTGAAGGCAAAGCTATTCTCTACGCCGATAAAATCACTGGGTCAATGAAACGAGCCATTGACGAGACAGAGCGGCGGCGAGAAATTCAGCAAGCGTACAATGATGAGCACGGTATTGAACCTGTGAGCATTCAAAAAGGCGTGACTGACATCATGGACGGTGCTTACGCGGGGTCGGCTAAGGTCAAAGGCAGGCCAGGACGAAAAGCGGCAAAACCGACAATGGAGTCGTATGCCGACAGCGGTGAAGACTTGTCGCCAAGAGAGCTGTCTAAAAAAATCAAAGATTTAGAGGGGAAAATGTTTCAGCATTCTCGAGATTTAGAGTTTGAAGAGGCGGCTTTTGTGCGAGATCAACTCACCCAACTTAAGAATCGGGCATTTGGCGGTTAATTAGACACTTGCTTTGGTAATCAGTATTTGCAGTGGTCGGTAGTATCCGTATAATGACGTTCCGCAGAGGCACTGCTTTTGCAAAATACGACCGTAGCTCAGTTGGTTAGAGCACCACCTTGACATGGTGGGGGTCGGTGGTTCGAATCCACTCGGTCGTACCAAACACTGTTGATATATATACGGTTTTTATTATTTCTAGCTAACTCCAGTTTCATCTTTCATTTATCGGAGTGTGTTCCTGCACAGTTCCTGCAGCTGTATTAACTAAGAATGATTTTGGCTAAATTATTTTCACTTCTTTAGATCTTAGCAGTGACACCCACCCCCAAGTTTGCCTCTTCAGTGTTAATATTATATCCACCCCATACATCGGAGCTTTTTTTGAAGTCTAGCCTTCAAGTCATCAGGGATTATTTTAGATAAGATCCACACTAGGTAATGACAGATTTTCTGTTAGCTAAAACATAGATGCTGCTTGGATGAAGGCTAGCCTACATGACAGTTCTGGGGGGATGAGAGGATGGTGTTGGGGGGGATATCCCTAAGCATCTATATATTGCCCAAAATGGGCAAATCCTGACGCTAGAATCGATTTAAATTGTTAACCTATACAAATGCATTGCTAGAAATACTTTTGATTCTAGGTTTTTTTTAAAG
>DDED01000043.1 GCA_002336035.1 Cellvibrionales bacterium UBA1963 | reverse complement strand
TTGTGCCGCATCAACAATTAATAAAGCCCCTTCGCAGGCAGCGATGGAACGAGAAACTTCATATGAGAAATCAACATGCCCGGGGGTATCAATAAAGTTTAGCTGGTAGCTATTGCCATCACGCGCCTTGTAATCAAGCGTAACGCTTTGCGCTTTAATCGTAATGCCTCGCTCTCGCTCGATGTCCATCGAGTCTAAGACCTGCTCTGACATTTCACGCGCTTCGAGGCCACCGCACACCTGAATAAAACGGTCGGCAAGTGTCGACTTGCCATGATCAATGTGTGCAATGATGGAAAAATTACGTATATGGCTTAAATCTTGACTCATTTAGATCTCTATCACTTAGCGCAGTCTTTTACCGCACTAAGAAAAGGCGCAGCAACAGCAAAATAACAACAATCGTCTGATTAAGACGTTCAACAACAACGTTGAGTTGTAACATTAGACAATGATTGATTGTATACTATGGCTGTTGCTGAAGCGAACAAGGGAAAGTAATAATATTAACTCTTGTGTGATTTCAGACGATTAGGAATGGCCTCATACGGATGAACTCGCAAGGCCTAAAAAACAAGGCTGAAAAGCTGGCATGTCTAATTGCTTGACGCTCACACGTCTAATCACAGCTAAAGCCAGTAAAAAGCCGACCACTGCCCCGCTGATCGCCAACAATTCACTGTCAAACCATTGCTCAAACGTCATAGCCAGAGCAATCATCATTACCGGCGGTAAAACATAAGTGAGTAAAGCCGCTTTCGTCAATAGTCCGGCTGGAAAGCCAATATTTACCCATTGCCCAACCATCAGTAAATCGGCTTGATCGGGCTCGCACATTACCGGCAAATACTGGGCGCCACGGTCAAACCATCGCCCTAAAAAGCTATGCTGGCAGCCGCTCTGTGCCTCACATTTACTGCAGCTAGTTGTCTGCGACGTTTCAACCCATAAGATCGTTTTATTGGGAGCTGACTCACTGTCAATTGAAATAAGGCGCGCACGCTCAATCGCCATTTCATCGCTAGCCGACTCAAGTTGATTTATCATATAGATCTCGAAACGCTAAAACGTTATAAATAAATATTAATCCCTATGTTAGCGACGGTTAGCGACGAACAGAAGCAGCAATTTCCTTGGCCGTCTCAGCCGGTATTTCACCAACCACTGTGACGGTATAGATTCCTGAAGAATCTTTCTTTGCAGAACTATAAGCTGTGGTGGGGCCTTTTTGTATAAGATTGAAATCACTCATGTCAACACCATCCGCCACAAAAATGCTGAAGGCAGTCAAACCATCTGTGTACATCATCGCATTTGGCACCGGCGCTTTCAAGTCGAGCGCATGGGGTAATTGCGCATCGAGTAAGAGAAAGCCCGCTGGCAGCCAACCTACCGTCCAAATAGGAACAGCTTTTTGTGGGCCCTCAAGTGATGAATTGCCTTTTTTCAATTGGGGAAGATGGGCATCCGTGGTGCTACTCAGCGATGGCTCATTTAGCGCTGTAATAATGAATTTTTTGGCCGATATTTGACCCCCAATAGCAATATTTGTGTATTCAAATCGCTCCAAGACATTACCTTGCTGATCAATCATCAATGACCGCAATAATAAACCTGTTTTTTGATCAAGCGCCAACTCAAAACCAAAGCGATGACGGTCTTGTGGTTGCAATTCGATTAATTGAACTGACCGACCAGCCACGCGCGTGTTGCCGCCTAGCTGTAATTGATAATTTGCATTACTTAAGCCTAATTGTGCATGGTAATCACGAGCAAAAGGACCTGGAGGCAGCGGTTTCTTTAATTGAATAACACCCACTTTAGAATTGACGAAAAATACTTTATCGCCACGTCGGATAATCACTCGCGGCGCACCACTGAGATATTCTAAGCGCTCTAACTGAGTGCCTTCTTCAAAACCATGATGGATTTTTATAGACTCCATATGGCGGCCCTTAGTGTAAACCACCGAACCTTGATAGTTTAATTCTTGGGTATTTTGTTCCATAGTAGCCAGCAGATCTTCGACGCCAGATAACGCACTTTCAGCCAACGCACAAACGCTGGAAAAGACCAAAAATAGCAGCCAAAAATTAGCCATTCTAATTGAAAACATCATACTGATCCTGAGCAGACATTACTGATCTTCAAAATTTGCCACTCGAGCAAAGGGAATAAGGCCCTGACCAGTTTGCTTGGCCGCACGATTAGCATGCTGAAGAAAATAAGCGTTTAAACGTGCTTGTGCTTCCGCTGCTTTTAACTGATCAGCGGGGCTAACATCGCTAACTGGCTGGGCAAGAGCTAAGGCAGAATCGGCTGTATTGAGGGACTGAAACGCTACAAAGTCAGCTTGCTGAACGGCAGAAGGTGAGTGAATTAACTTTCCGCTAGCTAACAACGATTCTCCGTCTTGCACCGAGTAACGATCAAACTCCTGAACACCAATAACAACAGCAAAAGCAACTGAAGCCGCAACGGCTAAACCTCGCCAAGTGGAGGCCGTATGACGAGTGGGTGACGATTGTTGAGGCACGTCGTCTGTCGAGTGCTCAGCCAATGCAGCAGTAATACCTTGAGCAAAACCCGCGGGAGCAATAGCAAATTGATAAGGATCAGAGGCCCCTGATGTCGAGGCATTAACAGCATATTGCGATAACGAATCACTGATTGTATTAAAGCGTGACCACTGCTCTAATAACCGCTCCACTTCATTCTCATCAGCCTGATCTAGCGCAGCTAATAATCGACGTAATTCAAGCTCGTCAGCTTCACCATCGACCAATGCAGATAATGTTTCTGGAAATAAATTAGACATAATATTTACCGTTTTACCGTTTACCGTGAATATTCAAATATTAATTATCGATCATTTAATGCTGGGCAAAGGTGCTTATCGATGGCTTCTCTCGCTCGAAATATTCGCGAGCGAACCGTACCTACAGGACAATCCATTACATCAGCAATATCTTCATAACTCAGACCGTCAAATTCACGCAAGGTTACCGCAGTCCGTAAATCTTCGGGTAAACTTTCTAAAGCATCTCTCACCACTAGGGCCACTTCTGCACCGTGCAGAATACTTTCAGGGCTTTGCTGGTCCAACAAAACATTAGCGCCTGCATAATCGACCGATTCATCAACATCAACATCAGTCGCCGGCGGTCGCCGCGAGCGTGAAACAAGATGGTTCTTAGCTGTATTGACCGCAATGCGGTACAACCATGTATAAAAAGCACTTTCAGCGCGAAAATTATTCATCGCTCTGTACGCTTTGATAAAAGCTTCTTGAGCAACATCCTGAACTTCGGCCTGATCACGCACATAACGTGAAATCAAACTATGAATTTTATGCTGGTATTTTAAGACCAGTAAATCAAAGGCACGTTTATCGCCCTGTTGCACTCGCGCGACAAGTTGCGCATCAGTATCTTTCATAGTGTTATCTTAGCCTCTAAAAGCATACAAAGCACGGTATGTATGTTTACTTGATGCTCATGATAAGAGCGATCAAAACTTACCTGCCAGTTTACTGCATTCGCGCAAGCTTGGTAAGGAAAACGGCGTTAAGTTCAAGCGCTTTTTAAGAGGATTTATAACTGCTTGCGTGCGCAATTCAACCTCCAGCAAGACAATGCATTCACCCAAAAACAATGTCATCGTATAAAACAACTCAAAAGCGCACTAAATTAATGATTTTATACGACATTATTGATAAATTAACGCCTTTAATCACTCAGATAGTTGAGCCCGTATAAACAGACCGTTAAGATAGGCGTAAGTTCCATTAATCATTTATTCATTGAGGTCAATAGTGACACAGTTTTCAATCTTACCTATGATGATTCAAAGACAAACCGTTAGGACCGCCCAATGAACGCTGTTAAGCAGTTTGATGTCGTGGTTATCGGTAGCGGTGCAGCAGGTCTAACGCTTTCATTGGCATTGGCAGAACACGCAAAAGTCGCCATTATTTCAAAGTCGGAGCTTAGCGAAGGGTCAACCTATTACGCACAAGGCGGTATCGCTGCTGTTTTAGATGCAGCCGACAGTATTGACGCACACACGGCTGATACACTTATCGCGGGAGCAGGCCTTTGCCATGAGGATGCCGTTAGATTCACTGTTGAGCGAAGTAGAGCCGCCATTGAGTGGCTAATTAGCCAAGGCGTAGCCTTTACTCGTGAAGCTGATCATTCACCATCTGATGGTTATAATGAAAGCAATAATGACTACCATCTAGCGCGTGAAGGTGGTCATAGTAGTCGACGTATTATTCATGCAGCTGATGCTACCGGCAAAGCTGTTTCAGAGACGCTGGTGGAGCGCTTACAAGAGCACCCATCGATTGAAACACTTGAACACCATGTTGCAATTGATGTCGTGGTTGAACGAGACAACCCAACACCGACCTGCAGTGGCGTCTATGTTTTAAACTGCGAGACGAATAAAGTTGAGACTTTTCACGCCCGCTTTGTGGTTATCGCAACCGGTGGTGCTAGTAAAGCCTATCTTTATACGAGCAATCCAGATGGCGCTAGTGGCGATGGAATTGCAATGGCTTGGCGAGCGGGTTGTCGCGTTGCAAATATGGAATTTAACCAATTTCACCCGACCTGTCTTTATCATCCAGAAGCAAAATCTTTTTTAATTACTGAAGCGGTAAGAGGCGAAGGCGGGAAATTATTATTGCCTAATGGTGATCAGTTTATGCATCGCTTTGACGCTCGGGGTGAATTAGCACCGAGAGACGTTGTGGCTCGGGCAATTGATCATGAAATGAAAAGATTGGGCAGTGACTGCGTTTACTTGGACATTAGTCATCGCGATGCTGGGTTTATTCAATCGCATTTCCCAACGATTTACCAACGCTGTTTAGACCTTGGGATCAACATCTGTGAACAGCCGATCCCAGTAGTGCCTGCAGCGCACTATACCTGCGGCGGTGTGATGGTCGACAAACGTGGCTCAACCGA
This sequence comes from Cellvibrionales bacterium UBA1963, assembly GCA_002336035.1. Lineage (GTDB taxonomy): Bacteria > Pseudomonadota > Gammaproteobacteria > Pseudomonadales > UBA7434 > UBA7434. The sequence continues at coordinate 2,816 of DDED01000043.1, read as the reverse complement.
TGTGAAGCATGTATATGCTATCGGTGAAACAAGCTTTACTGGCTTACACGGTGCCAACCGAATGGCCAGCAATTCATTGCTTGAATGCATAGTTTTCGCCCAAGCGGCGGCTGACTCTATTTTGAAAGAAATCACCTCTACTGAATGGCAAGCCCCACCAGATCCATGGGATGAAACTCAAGTGAAAGATTCGGATGAGGACGTGGTGATCTCGCATAACTGGGACGAATTACGCCGTTTTATGTGGGACTATGTTGGTATAGTAAGAACGACTAAGCGACTAGAGCGCGCTCAACACCGAGTTAAAATGCTGCGCCGAGAAATCAATGAGTACTATGGACATTACCGAGTGAGTAATGACTTAATTGAATTAAGAAACCTATCACTGGTTGCTGAATTAATTATCGAGTCAGCGCTGAGAAGAAAAGAAAGTCGCGGCTTGCACTACACTCTTGACTACCCGACGGATAAACGCCATGCTCATGACACGGTATTGTTTCCACCTAAGTTTTGTCCTTAAGGGTCTATAAGTTAATTTTAATTCAAATAAATATAAACATGCGATCGCAACTTCTGCCAATCGTTGAGCGGAAGCGTCTCGCGCCAAATAAAATAAAAGCGATTTTTATTTTCTCTGTCGCGATAACGCAGAGCAAGACAATAAAACCAATCATAATAAAGTACTAGATCATCCTGTTGACACCACCGCTGATCGATCATTAGCGACCATTGATTGGCGGCAAAGCGGATACCACTAGGCCGCTGACGATAAAAAAATAACCGCCAACTTTCATGCATTCCGGCACTGATCAATAGCAAAAAAAATACCGTTTTCATTTGCCAGTAATAGTCAGAAAAAATGACCACAAAAAAGGCCATGCCGTAGAGCAATGTCAAATAACTCATTGCTATTACGCCAGGCTTACATTTCAACTCTAAAGGCATTGTAGGACTCTAGTGAAATTCATTCATTCGCTCCAACAGCCGTTAAATCTAGCATCATAAAATGATGCGCCCGTTGACTATTATTTTTGCGATTGTGGTTCAGCTTCGACGTTTCGATTAAGTCTTGCGATTGTAAGCTAAAATCAACTCAATCATAGAAGCTAACTCTGTGTCAGCAGCAGGTTTTTTTTTCAAAAACCAATCATAAAGCTGCTGGTCATCGCATTCTAAGAGCCGGCGGTAAAGAAGACGTTGATCCGGTTCGAGGGTCTGATAATACTGCTTTACGAAAGTCTCAAGCACAATATCGAGCTCTAACATGCCTCGACGACTGTGCCAAATAACCCGATTATGCTCTACACGGTCTAAATCATTTAAAGTATCCATTGATTTATTATACCTCAAGCAGATCTGAAAAAACAAAAACGTTGGGTTTTATCGCTTGACAATATCCACTTAGGGTATAAGTGTATCTATGGCCGCTTTGTTATATTGTTTAATGGACGCAACTGTAAGACAATACGAATTAATTCGGTTAAATCGAAGACTGGGCACACGTAATGAGCACATCCCCCCTTTCACTTGATCAACACTGGCAGGCCATTTTACAATTATTGCCCGCACATCATTTTAATGGCCAACATATACGGTTTGACGGTCAGCCTGCGTTAGACGACTCGGCAGAAAACGGCTCTATTTATCCACTGCCGCATTGGGGCTGCATTGCCGTCGAAGGCCCTGAGGCGGCTACATTCTTACAAGGACAATTAACCGCCGACGCAGCCAATTTAGCTATCGGCGAAAGCGCCATGGCCGCGCACTGTGACCCCAAAGGTCGCATGCATGCCAACTTTTATTTGTACCGACTCAATGACCAGTGTTTTTATTTATTGCTGCCACTCAGCATGGTCGGCAGGGCCCTCGAGGCGCTAAAAAAATACGCAGTCTTCTCCAAAGCCGAGCTGTCTAACCTAAGTCATTCACTAGCTCTTTTCGCAGTAACTAACCAATCAAGTGCTGCCAGCAAATGCTTATCGCAAACCTGTGAATCGATTCAGGCACATCAACTGAGTGTCGGCAACGGTCGGCAAATAATTATCGTAGACCATGGTCACGCTAGCAGTTTTATCAAGACAATTAATAGCCCAAGTTTGACGCCTAGTCCATTGACATGGCAAGGCTCAAGTGCGTGGGAATACCAGCTCATTCAACAGGGTATCGGCTTTATTCAGCCAGCCACTGCAGGCGAAATTATTCCACAAATGCTCAATTTAGATGCATTAGAAGGCATTAGCTTCACTAAGGGTTGCTACACCGGCCAAGAAATTATTGCTCGCATGAAATACCGCGGCAAAGTCAAACGCCGTTGCTATCCATTTTCGACCCGCGAAACCATTACTGCCGATCAATTGATCTCACTGTCAATTGGTAGTGCGATATTCGACAGCCAAGGGAACCATTGTGGTGTCGTCATCAGTTCCGTCATTGAGACAACAACAAGCTGCCGTGGTTATGGTTTAGCGGTGTTAAAAGTGGCCGCAATCGAGAGTGGCAATGACTTATCGTTGACTGACAAAGACATTGATGAAGCGGTGGTCATAGACTTAGGCAAGCTGCCCTACCCACTAGACGAATAACTAAGCGAGCAATACCTTTTAGTTTATCGATCTCTGCATATTAATAGGAGCCAATTATGCAAGTTTTTGGTCATCGCGGCGCGGCCGGTGAAGCCCCCGAAAATACCGTCGCGGGTCTTCGCCATGGTATTGACCGCGGCTTAAAGTATGTCGAGATTGACCTTCGTCTATCAGCCGATCAACAGATTATCGTCTGTCATGATGCCAACACTTTGCGTACCTGCGGGGTTAAAC
>DDED01000092.1 GCA_002336035.1 Cellvibrionales bacterium UBA1963 | reverse complement strand
ATGCAGCTCAATTACTGGCCGAACGGGTTGAAGGAAATCTCATGGCCGCCAACCAAGAATTAGAAAAGTTAGCTTTATTGGTTGATAAAAAGACGACACTAACTAGAAGTATTATTGGCAAGGCAGTAGCGGACAATGCTCGGTTTTCAGCGTTTAATTGCTTTGATCATGCCATTGATGGCAACCCACTAAGCGCCTGTCGCGCACTAAGGCATTTGCAAGAAGAAGGCACTGAACCTGCTGCGTTGGTTGCGGCTATGGCGCATCAATTACGAACCTTAACCCAATTAAAACAATTTTCTGAGCAGGGTAAGTTAAATGATGGTATACGGGCCCTGCGTGTGCAGCGCAAACGTCAAACAGCGGTTACCCAAAGCGTTGAATCAATTTCAAAAATACAACTTCAGCAGTGGACAAAATTAGCATCTACAGCGGATCTTATGAGCAAAAGCGTTGATAAAGCGAACGCATGGCTACTGATTGAAATGGTCTTAATGGGACTTGCGGGTCAACAGATGTCCACCCAAAAAAGCCATCTTTAATAAAAACAGCGCTTGATCACATCGAACAAGGACATCAGTGAAAGAAATACTACTCGCGAAATAACGTCAAACACATCAAGCCATTGAAAATGATCGCAGCAAGAATGACATTCTTAAACAATAACGCGCTTAAGAATTAACAACTTCTTTAATCGTTTTCATCATCTCATCAACTTCCCAGTAACCGCGAAGTGCCACTAACTGCTCAGCTTCGTTAAGCTGATAAGTGAATATACCATTGACTTCCTGACTATAAGTTTTGCCACCAAAACTTAAAACAGTGTTTAACGTTACAATATTTGCGCACTCTAGACCTGCAGCATAAGACTGATGAATAACAATTTTTATATCGCTATTAGCAATATTGCTTTCCCAGAATGCTTGTCTGGCAGCCATACCACGATGGCCTTTGCCCACTTCATCAATCGGTGAAACACCAATCGGATCTTCGATTATCGCATCTTCAGAAAACAAACCTAACCAACCTTCTTTATTGTGGCTGTGAACGTACTCACGAGATAATAACGAAACGCGTTTTGCTGGATGTTGATCACTCATAATAAGATCCTTATATTCATATTAGATAATTATCTTACTACAGAGATTAACGATGACTCTATAGCAGAAATCACTCCGTCCATAAGCTATAATCATTTGTAATCTCGGTGTAGGATAATTGATCTGAAAGGCAGCGTACTAATTGTTCGGCAAAATATTTTTTATCTGGCAATTGACTTAATAATTCACTTAACTGTGTCACTTGTAGTTCTGCAAAACCGCAAGGATTGATTCTATTAAATGGCGACGAATCAAAGTCATAATTGAAACATAAGCCATGGTAAGAACAGCCGCGACTAATACGTAAACCTAACGCTGCTATTTTGCAACCGTCGATATAGACACCTGGGGCTTTTTTATCACTGTAAGCAGTCAAGCCATAATTGGCCATCAACTGAATAACCGACGCCTCAAGTGCATCGACCATGCCGCGCACGGTGAGTTTTCTTCGCTTTAAATCAATCAGGGTATAAACCATAATCTGACCAGGACCATGATAAGTGACCTGGCCACCTCGATCGATTCGAAGCACAGGTATAGGCCCTGGGTCTAACACGTGTTGTTCGCCAGCAGCTCGGCCTAAAGTAAAGATCTTTGGATGCTCTAACAACCAACATTGATCGATCGTTGACTGATCCCTTAGTTTCGTGAACGCCTTCATTGCATGCCATACTGATTCATAATCAGGTAGCGCTTGATTTTCATCACTGGTAAAAAACTTGCGGACATGTAATTGCTGATTAATCAACATTAAATGACCATCTTGACTCGGCCTGTAGCTTTTAAATCAGCAAATAAATTTTCTAATTGCGGTTCGCCAGTGGCAATAATATTAACAGCCACAGAGCGAAATTTACCTTTACTACTGTCGCGACTATTAACCGTTGCCGGATCAAAGTCAGCCGCATGTCGACAGACAATAGCAACGACTACATCAATAAAGTCTGGCTCGGCATCACCTATGATTTTGATAAGGTAATCACAAGGAAAAATTATCTTAGGCGGCTCTTCGCCATCAGGTAAATATTGGTTACTGATTATTTCACTCATTGCCCCTCCTAACCAAGTCCTAGCAAACCGCGGAAAAACAATATAATAAAATCCCATATCCTAAGGAAAAAACCTGCAGAGTCAATATCTTTCGCTGCTACAATACTGCTCTGCACGAGCAATTCATTATCTTTTTTAATGTTAAGAACGCCGTACGCTTGACCGGCTGTAATGGGAGCCACTATCTCTTTATCAACGTCAATACTGACTTCAAGTAAATCTCTTTCACCACGCGGTATGGTTAAAATAATGTCTTGTTCTAGAACTAGATCAATATTTTTTTCAAGCCCTGCCCATAGTTGACTTGAATTAACCACTTGCCCTATTTCATATAAAGTATGCGTTTCATAATATCTAAAACCATAAGACAGTAACTTTTGAGTTTCTTGCTCACGCGACCTTTCGCTTTTAGCACCCATAACAACAGAAATAAGGCGCATACCATTTTTCTTAGCGGAAGCGACTAAGCAATAACCCGCCTCTTCCGTCTTGCCGGTTTTCAGTCCATCAACAGTTGAATCACGCCACAACAACCCGTTCCTATTTAATTGAGTGATGTTGTTATAAGTGAACTCCTTTTGAGAATATAAGGTGTAGTGATCAGGAAAATCTGCTATCAAACGGGTGGCTAAAATTGATAAATCTTTAGCCGTGGTTAGATGCCCCTCTGCTGGCCAGCCAGTGGAATTTTTAAAATCAGTCTGGGTCATACCCAATAATTGTGCCTGTTGATTCATTATTTCAGAAAATGCAATTTCATCACCGGCTATAAATTCCGCCAACGCGACACTGGCATCATTTCCTGACTGAACAATAACACCTTTTAATAATTCTCTAACCGGAACATTGGTGCCTTCACGAATAAACATTCTTGAGCCCGACATTTGCCATGCTTTCACGCTTATCGGGACCATATCTTCAGGGCTAATTGTCTGCCTGGCTATTTCAGAAGACGTTATATATCCGGTCATCATTTTTGTTAGGCTAGCAGGCGGTAAGCGCTGACTAGCATTAGACTCGACAATGACCTTGCCACTATCAGCATCGACTAATATATAACTACTTGCTGCTAACTGCGGTGCCGAAGGAATTAACGCCGGTGAGCTGTTCGCTAACCCAGAGACCACTAAAATCGATACTAATGAGCAAAAGTGCAATTTAAACACAGATAAACCTCTATTCTGAAACCCTATGAATCTTACCCAAGGATTGTAACTCAGGTATTTTTTTAAATGCCAAACTTTCTTCCTCTGTACTAAACGGCCCAATTCTAACGCGATACAGGCCCAACTCAGAAGGCCGTATAATCACATTGACTGAGCGCGAAATGCTAGCTAACTGATCCAGCAAGCGATTTTGCAAGTCTTGAGCGGCATTCAATTTAGAAAATGCAGCTATTTGAAGGTAATAACGTGGTAATGCCGCCGGGGCTACTGTCAGGCTAGTGGGTGGACGAACGGAAGGGCTATCGTTGGTGCCTAAATCATGGGTCGATTGAGGTTCGTTGGTGGTCGCCGGCTGCACGCTAGCGAGACCTTGCTGTTCGTTGGCACTGATCTGCAATCTGTTTTTTGTATTTTTTTTCCATTGCCGAGGATCAATTGCCTCAACCTCCACCCTTGCTGTGCCTTTTTTAAGAATGCCCAGCTTTGACGCACCTGCATAAGAAAGGTCAATAATACGGCCAGGGTGAAATGGCCCTCGATCATTAACACGAACAATAATATGTCGCCGGTTTTCTAAGTTTGTGACTTTAACGTACGTCGGAATAGGCAATGATTTATGGGCTGCGCTCATAGCATACATATTATAGCGCTCACCGTTAGCGGTCAGTCGGCCATGAAACTTGGTGCCATACCAAGAGGCGTCACCTCGTTCCTTGTAGTTAGCTGAGTCATTAAGTACCGTATACGTTTTCCCTAAAACCGTATACGGGCTAAAATTACCGCCACGGCTTTTGGATTCAACTCGAGGCACGGCATCTTTTATGTGCTTAGCATGGAGTTTAGTGCTTGGTGCACTGTCACTCCCCCTTGCAACGCTACTTGGACTCTGGCTTAAATCATCAAAAAAGCCACAGCTGGTCAGCGCAATAGCCGCCACCCATAAAAAAATACCTTTGATTAACCAGTCGTAACGACTAATCATAATTCTTCACCACCAGATCGCTTATTTCAGACATCAATGCAATATTAATAATATCAATGAAAGGATTGAAGAGCTAATCGCATGCTAAACAGTCACTTGAATTTAATGATTTGCCTGTTCCTCAATCGCTAAACTCAATTGATAAACAGCCATCGCATATTTTGAACGAGGATTATAACGGCTAATCGCATAAAAATTTTGGTAGCCAAACCAAAACTCATCGCCATCTGCATCATTAAATCGAATCACTCGCGCCAAAACAGAAGGCGCCATCTTATCTTGTGGATAAAAACCTCCATCAGCCAGACGCTTTACACTATGGTTTGGTTTTAAACCTCGGCCAATAAGTGCAACATCAAAACTTTGGTTCACCGCGGCACGACTGGTGACCGGCTTGTCTGCTTGCCAACCATGATGAATAAAATAATTGGCAATACTGTGTATCGCATCGACGGGATTAAATAAATCAATGTTGCCATCACCGTCACCATCAACAGCTAAACGACGATAATTACTCGGCATAAACTGACTCATTCCCATCGCACCCGCATAAGAACCCAATTGTTCAGATGCAGTCCAGTGCTGTTCACGGCACAAAACAATGTATTCAATTAATTCTGCTGTAAAAAAACGGCTTCGTCTTGGGTGCTCAAAAGCCAACGTTGATAAAGCATTCAATACCCGCGTTTTACCCGTGTAACCACCGTAATTCGTTTCAACCCCCAATATAGCAGTGATCATTTCGCGGGGAACACCGTATTCTTGTTCAACCTGATCAAACGTTTTCTTATGAGTAATCATGAACTCAGCGCCTTTGGTGATTCTAAATGCACTGAGAAAACTGTTTCGATAGGCGGTCCATGTTTTCGTTTTTTCTGCCGCATTTGTCATGCTGTCGAGTATTCGCTGCTCAGTTTCTGCCTGACCAAGAATAGTATTGACCTGCTCAGCAGTAAAATGATGCTCATCGACTAACGTCGATATTACCGCGGCTGCGCTCGGATGGTGCCGATAATCCGCCTTAGCCCCGCTAGCGAGCAGCACGAGAAAAATCCCAAGAAGCGATAACAGTAATGGCAGGGACGGCAATAAAAATGATTGGTATCGGTATGTCATATTACACCCTTGATTAAAGTAATTAACTTCAACGTTATTTGGTCCAGACTGAAGTCAATCTCAGACATAACTAGCCTATCACTATTACGCCAGCATTCAATCAGTTTTTATGCTGGATTAACGACGATTGCTTTCGGCGCTGATTGCCATCAAAATACCAAAACTAGCCAGCATAGTCACCAGCGATGTGCCACCATAGCTCACTAGTGGAAGCGGCACGCCAACCACCGGTAATAGTCCCGAAACCATGCCCATATTTACGAGAATATAAACAAAAAAAGTTAATGTGATACTCCCCCCAACTAGACTACCAAAGGTGGTTTTCGCCGCAAAACTAATTTGTGCAGCACGCAAAATAATGAAAAGATACAAGACAAGCAATAGTAATACACCCGTAAAACCCAACTCTTCGGCCAAAACTGCAATGATGAAATCGGTGTGGCTTTCCGGCAAAAAATCAAGCTGTGACTGCGTTCCATTAAGCCAGCCTTTGCCATCCCAACCACCAGAACCAATTGCCGTTTTTGATTGAATGATATTCCAACCCGCACCTAATCGATCACTCTCAGGATTGAAGAGTGTCATTATACGTTGCCGCTGATAACCATGAAGCAGAAAGTGCCATATCGGCCACGCCGAGCCAAGTAAAACAAGCAGTGCAGCCAACAGATAACCCCAACCTATACCCGCCAACCAAAGTACAAAAAGACCCGATGCCGCGATTAAAATCGCCGTACCTAAGTCAGGCTGAAGCACGATAAAAAGAGACGGAACAATGGCAATGACAATGCCGATTGCCATTGTCTTTAGGCTTGGCGGTAATAGCTGCTCACTCAAATACCAAGCAACCGTCAAAGGAACCACAATTTTCATTAATTCTGAAGGCTGAA
>DDED01000020.1:13157-13438 GCA_002336035.1 Cellvibrionales bacterium UBA1963 | reverse complement strand
TTACTTGCCAAGCATATGGGTAAGCCACGCGTGATCGCAGAAACGGGCGCTGGCCAGCATGGCGTTGCTACGGCCACTGTAGCGGCTCGTTTAGGGATGGAATGCCAGGTTTTTATGGGTGCAGAAGATGTTAAGCGACAATCCTTAAATGTGTATCGAATGAAGTTACTCGGTGCCGATGTGGTGCCAGTAAAATCGGGTAGTCGTACATTGAAAGATGCAATGAATGAAGCCTTGCGCGATTGGGTGACCAATGTCGATAACACGTTTTATATTATTGG
>DDED01000020.1:0-12849 GCA_002336035.1 Cellvibrionales bacterium UBA1963 | reverse complement strand
GATAACACGTTTTATATTATTGGTACTGTTGCAGGCCCAGCACCTTACCCACAACTAGTGCGCGATTTTCAATCGGTCATCGGTCGTGAGGCGAGAGAGCAAATGCTCAATCAGACCGGCAGTTTACCTGACTCTCTAGTAGCTTGTGTTGGTGGAGGTTCAAACGCTATTGGTCTTTTCCATCCATTTTTAGACGACCACGATGTTGCTATGTTCGGCGTCGAAGCGGGTGGCTATGGAGTGGCAACGGGCAAACATGCGGCACCATTAAACGACGGTAAGCCTGGCATTTTGCATGGCAATAGAACCTACTTAATGGAAGATGAGAATGGTCAGATTATTGATACGCATTCTATTTCTGCAGGTCTTGATTATCCAGGTGTTGGTCCAGAGCATTCTTGGTTAAAGGATATGGGTCGTGTGAATTACGTGGCGGTGACAGATGATGAGGCGATGGACGGATTTCGAGCATTGACTCAGATAGAGGGTATTATGCCGGCGCTGGAAACCAGCCATGCATTGGCTTATGCGGCCAAATTAGCCCAAGATATGGATAAAGACAAAACTATTTTAGTGAATCTTTCAGGTCGCGGTGATAAAGACATTTTAACCGTAGCCGATATCGATGGCATCACACTATAATAGCAGTAATAGTGTGGCTGCTCTAAGCTAAAAGGCGACCACGCAATCAAATTCACGCATTTATCGCTGTCTGGAGAGAGTATTGAGCCGTATTGCCACTAGAATGAAATCTTGCCACGATCGCGGCCGAAAGGCGGTGATACCCTACATTGTAGCGGGTGATCCTTGGCTTGAAATAACCGTACCAGCGATGCACACGCTCGTTGATTCCGGGGCCGATATTATCGAGTTAGGCGTTCCATTTTCCGATCCAATGGCAGAAGGTCCTGTTATTCAGTTAGGGCACGAGCGCGCCCTTGCGGGTCATATTGGTTTATCTGATGTGTTGGCGATGGTCGCTGAGTTTCGTCAAACGGATGCAGACACCCCCGTCGTTTTAATGGGCTACGCCAACCCAATAGAAGTCATGGGCTATTCACAGTTTGCAGCAGCTGCCCAGAAAGCGGGTGTCGATGGCGTACTCACTGTTGATATGCCGCCAGAAGAAGCAAATGATAGCAATGCCATCTTTCGACAACACAGCCTAGACACGATATTCTTAATTGCTCCAACCACTTCAAACCAACGGACTGAACAAATTTGCGCTATGGCTTCAGGTTATATTTACTATGTGTCGCTAAAGGGTGTCACTGGTGCAGGCCATATAGATACCGATGAAGTTGAAGCTAAAGTTGGGTTTATCAAGCAAACTACTGATTTACCTGTTTGTGTTGGTTTTGGTATTAAGGACGCAGTTTCTGCCCAAGCTATTGCACAATATGCTGATGGTGTAGTTGTCGGTAGTGTCTTAGTTGATGGCATGGGAGAGTGTATAGGCATGAATGTTCGTGATGATGAGGCCGATTTGAATGCAGAGGCAAAAGTATTTAATGCAAACGAAAAAGATCTTTTTACGGTCAAAATTAACGACAGAATTAGCACTATCGTTAGTGCGATTGCCGCAGGCGCCAATCAATAGCAACAGCTTGGTTTAGCTGTAAGTTAATAAAAGATAGAGAGAGCATTGTTTTTAATAATAGCCATCAGAATTTTACTGATTGGTTATTCTTATCAGATTAAATAACGGTTGGTTTAATTATGAGTTGGCTGGATAAAATCAAACCCTCATTTGTCTCTCGTGCTACTGAAGGTTCAGAGCAACGCTCTTCAGTGCCAGAAGGACTATGGCGTAAGTGCGCACGTTGTGATGCGGTACTTTACCGACCAGAGCTTGAGCGAAATTTAGATGTTTGCCCTAAGTGTAATCATCACATGAGAATTGATGCACGCCGGCGGCTTGATATCTTTCTTGATCAAACGCCCAGAGTTGAGTTAGCTATCGAGGTTGAGCCAATAGATAGACTCAAGTTTAAAGACACTAAAAAATACAAAGACCGTCTTAGTCAAGCCCAAAAAGCAACCGGTGAAAAAGACGCTTTAGTGGCTTTTCAAGGTGAGCTCGGTGGCAAGACTATTATCGCCGTTGCATTTGCGTTTAGTTTTCATGGTGGTTCAATGGGCTACGCGGTGGGCGAGAAGTTTACTCGAGCCGCCAATAAAGCGCTTGAATTGGGTTGTCCTCTGGTATGTTTTTCGGCGACCGGGGGTGCTCGCATGCAAGAAGCGTTAATATCATTAATGCAAATGGCAAAAACCAGTGCGGTGTTGGAGCGATTAAAGCAGGCTGGTCTGCCTTATATTTCTGTTATGACCGACCCTGTTTATGGTGGTGTTTCGGCCAGCTTAGCATTATTGGGCGATATTAATATTGCTGAACCGAATGCGCGAGTGGGTTTTGCAGGCCCCAATATTATTGAACAGACCATTAGGCAGAAATTACCTAAAGGTTTTCAGCGTAGTGAGTTTTTACTTGAGCGCGGCGCGATCGATATGATCACCTCAAGACAAGATCTGCGATCCACTATAAACCGCTTGCTTGGCAAGCTTTGTCATACGCCAGTTGAACAAAATGAGCTAGATGAATCGGTTCATATTGAGCCGTCTACTGACTCAGATTCTCCCGAATCAGGCGAATATATCCCTGCAGCGTCAGATTAACTTACCGAGTAAGCTAGATCTGTTTGCTGTCATTCTAGAAAGAAAATGTATTTATTATGCGATTTGAATCTCTCGATGAGTGGTTGCCATGGTTAGAGCAGCTGCATCCTTTAGCGGTAGAATTAGGACTTGAACGAGTTATTCAAGTGGCTAGCGACCTCACGATAAATACCTCTTTAAGTCAGGTCATTACGGTTGCCGGCACTAACGGCAAAGGCTCAACACTGGCTGCTTTGCAGGCTTTATTATCTTGCCCGCATAAGACACTGACTCATCCGAGTATTGGTGTGTATAGCTCCCCCCATCTTAAGCATTTTACTGAACGTGTGCAGGTTAATGGGCAGCCAATTGAAGAGGCTTATTTTTGTCAAGCCTTAGAGAGAGTTGACCAAGCTAGGCTTCGTTGTGAGCTTACACTGAGTTATTTTGAATTTACTACGCTAGCGGCTTTATTGATATTTTCAGAGCAGGGCTTGGATTATATTTTGCTTGAGGTTGGTTTGGGAGGTCGCTTAGATGCAGTAAATATTATTGATGCCGATATTGCTGTCATTACACCGATCGATTTAGATCATCAGGCCTGGTTGGGCGATACGCGCGAAGCCATAGCGATTGAGAAAGCGGGTATTCTTCGCTCTGGTCAGAGCAGTGTGATCGCTGATCTTGACCCACCTCAGAGTCTCATAAAACAAGTTAAGGCCTTAAAGGTTGAAGCCGTATGGCCGAAGCAACAAAACGATGATGGTCATGGTTTTTTTTACTCGACTGAAAACAGTGGTTTGTCATGGCAGGGTAAGACAGAGGGTGGTAAGTGTTTATTGCAGCGGCTCCCAGTGCCTCAATTAGCGGCCCCGAGTTGGAGCGCCGCACTTCAGGTGGCATTGCTGCTCAATGCATTACCCAGTGAAAATATTTGTCGTCAATTACTGGGCTCGGTAACCTTAGCGGGTAGGCTTCAGCGTATTTCATATGCTAATCGTGTTATCCTTTTAGATGTGGCGCACAACTCGCAGTCGGTCGCTCGGTTAGCGGACTATTTAGCGAATGAGTCGACTTCTGAAGGCGAGAAATCTGCTCGTTGGATTGGCGTTTTTGCGGCCCTAGATGATAAGGACATTCCGCAGATGCTTGATTTGACAGCATCTCAAATAAGAAAATGGTACCTGCCCGTGCTTGATAACTGCTCACGTGCTCGGCCACCGACCGAAATAGCCGAGTATTTAGAAAAGTTGGGAACTAATTCACCAGTAAAATCGATTATTGATGCAGGAATTGGCTTTAGTGTTAAAGAAAGTTTGATAAACGCTATCCATGAGGGTGCAGAGGGAGATAAAATAGTCATCTTTGGTTCTTTTTACACCGTGGGGGAAGCATTGGTTGCGATTGAATCATAGCCAAACTGCGTCAGTTATCTGTCTTTTTCTCGAAGGATGAAATAATGGTAAAACAACCGTGAACCCTGAATTAAAACAACGCTTAGTGGGCGCTGCTGTGCTGTTTTTTTTAGCGGGATTGCTTTGGGTCCTATTATTTGATTTTGATACCCCAGAGCTTGAACTTACGCCGCCGGTGACCATTATCCCCGCCATGCCCATTATCGAAGCCGTTGTTGTTGAGCCTGCCACCCCGTTTTATGATGACAGCTCCAGTGGCCCATCATCGCCACTGGATTTAGCGTCAACTGCCGTTGTGCCAGTGACAAAAAATTCAAAGCATACAGTGCCGTCAGCTGAATTAAGTGTTCTGCTCGGTGATGCGCCACTGCCCAAACCCATCGCCAATAAGCACCGCTATGTTGATCAAGACGATCGCCCAAGGCTTGATGCCGAAGGTGTGCCAATATCCTATGTCCTACAGTTAGGAAGTTTCAATCGCTTTAATAATGCCGATAAATTGAGGCATCAGCTCATAAATGAGTATCAGTTTAGAGCGTATGTAATGCCTAAAGTTGAAATGGGCGATGGCCCCTATAAGGTGTTAGTGGGCCCAGTATTGACTTATGCTGAAGTCAAACGTTTGGCCGTTAAGGTTAAGCAGGTTGCCAATGTGAAAGATATAATTATAAAGCGATTTGGTGACACACAATGAATGAGGTGGATTGGATTATCATAGCTGTTCTTAGCGTATCAGGGCTGCTAAGTTTATGGCGTGGGTTTGTCAAAGAAGCAATTTCTTTAGTGTTTTGGGTAGCAGCGTTTGTTTTAAGTATTCGATTGAGCGTCCAGTTTTCAACCTTGATTCCCGCTGCAATCGAATCTGAGTCCGTCAGAGTAATGTTGTCGTTCATAGCCATATTTTTTGGCACTTTAATTGTTGGTGGTTTGATAAACCGAATCATTTCTTCATTGTTAAAGTTTTCTGGGATAGGAGGAACTGACAGACTTTTAGGGATGGTTTTTGGTGTTTTTCGTGGTGGTGTATTAGTCATGGCTGCGTTAATTGTGTTACCGCCTTTTTTTGAGGTTGAACAACAACCCTGGTGGCGAACCTCTACTTTAATTCCAAAGTTTTTAATGTTGGAAGAATGGACCTTAAATACCGTGGGTTCGGCCGCTGACTGGCAAAAAGAACATATTAAATTATAAGATTTTATTCAATAGAGCCGTTTATTAAGAGAGGATATGCCCGTGTGTGGAGTGGTTGGTATAGTAGCTAAGTCTGGTGTAAATCAATCGATTTACGATGCGCTTACCGTCTTGCAACATCGCGGTCAGGATGCTGCTGGCATGATGACCTTTGGCAATGGACGCTTTAATCAGCGAAAAGGTAACGGCTTAGTTCGAGATGTTTTTCGACAGCATCATATGGACCGTTTGGCCGGTAACATTGGTATCGGTCATTGTCGTTATCCGACGGCGGGTGGTTCAAGCCCCGCGTTGGCACAACCCTTTTACGTCAATACCCCTTACGGAATTGCGTTAGCCCACAATGGTAATTTAACTAATGCCACGGATCTAATGAAAGAGGTTTTTCAAGCCGATCTTCGACACGTCAACACTGACTCAGATTCTGAAGTTATTCTTAACGTCTTTGCCCATGAATTACAAAAAATTGGCAAATTGAGACCGACCCAAGATGATATTTTTGCTGCTGTTGAAGCGGTTCATCGCCGATGTTCTGGCGGTTATGCGGTCGTTGCATTGGTGGCAAATTATGGTGTTGTTGGCTTTAGAGATCCTCATGGTATTCGTCCATTAGTTTACGGCAAACGTGAAACTGAGCGAGGCGCAGAATACATGATTGCGTCAGAAAGTGTGGCACTTGATGTGCTTGGTTTTCAAAGGATAGATGATGTGCAACCTGGGCAATCGGTTTTTATCAATGCATTAGGCGATTTATATCTATATCAAAGTTCTAAAAAAGTTGAGATTGCACCGTGTATATTTGAACACGTATACTTTGCAAGACCCGATTCGATTCTCGATGATATATCGGTTTACAAGTGTCGACTGCGAATGGGTGAAGCGCTCGCTAAGAAAATTATAAAAATAAGACCCGATCATGATATCGATGTAGTCATTCCGATTCCCGATACCAGTCGCGTGTCAGCGCAAATCATAGCTCATCAACTTGATATTAAGTTTCGTGAGGGCCTAATAAAAAACCGTTATATTGGAAGAACTTTTATTATGCCTGGGCAGAGCGTTAGGCAAAAATCCGTTCGCCAAAAACTGAATGCTATCTCTTTAGAGTTTAAGGACAAAAATGTACTATTAGTTGATGATTCGATCGTAAGAGGAACCACGAGTTGCGAAATTATTCAAATGGCTAGAGAGGCGGGCGCAAAGAGTGTTTATATTGCATCAGCGGCGCCGCCAGTTCGTTACCCTAATGTCTATGGCATTGATATGCCCTCAGCCGATGAATTAATAGCCCATAATCGAAGTGTTGAAGAAGTGCGCGAGTTAATTGGCGCAGATTGGTTGATATATCAAGATTTAGACGACCTTGTTGCCTCTGCTTGTGAGGGGAATCCTAATATTAACCGATTTGATTGTTCAGTATTTAATGGCGAATATGTTACAGGCGATATTGACAGCCACTATTTGGATGAACTTCATGAGCGGCGCAAAGATACGACTAAAAATGCAGCGTCAGATAGCGAACACTCTTTGAAGCATGAGTATGCTGTAGTCGACCTATACAATGACGCAACCTAGTAGTAGAGAGATTATGAAAAAAATAACGGATCCTATTGCTGAGTCCTTAAAGGGTGCTAAAAGCGAAACTCTCGCTGTTCGAGCAGGCCAAGTGCGAACTCAGGCTGATGAACACTCGGAAGCACTATTCTTGACTTCAAGTTATGTCTTTGATAGTTGTGAAGATGCTGCTGCACGCTTTGCCGGTGAAAATGATTGCAGTGTTTACTCTCGTTACACTAATCCAACAGTTAAGAATTTTGAGCAACGTTTGGCTGCTTTAGAAGAAGCGGAAGATTGTGTCGCTACTTCATCGGGCATGGGCGCTATTATGAGTCTTTGTTTGGCGCACCTTCGCTCAGGAGACCATATTATTTGCTCCAGTGATGTGTTTGGTTCGACTGTTATTTTGTTAAATAATTTCTTTGCTAAATTTGGTGTGGAGATTAGTTACGCTAAATTAACCGACATGGATGCCTGGCAATCAGCCATTCGACCCAATACACGTTTTCTGTTTATTGAGACTCCTTCGAACCCATTAAGCCAGGTAGGCGATATCCGTGCCTTTGCTGGTCTTGCCCATCAGCATGATTTACTGCTGGTGGTTGACAACTGTTTTTGCTCGCCTGCTTTGCAGCAACCGCTGGCTTTAGGCGCTGATATTATTATACATTCAGCCACTAAATATATTGATGGACAAGGCCGCTGTTTAGGTGGGGCTGTTTTAGGTTCTAAGCAGCATATGGAATCAGTTCGTAGTTTAGTACGAGCAGGCGGGCCGAGTCTGAGTCCTTTTAATGCGTGGGTTTTTTTGAAAGGCTTAGAAACTTTATATCTACGGATGCGAGCTCACTCTGACAGTGCTTTATTGGTCGCAAAGTGGCTAGAGGCGCAGCCAAATACAGAAACTGTGTTTTATACTGGCTTGACAAGCCATCCCCAGCACCAATTAGCGGCTTCTCAACAGAGCCAATTTGGCGGGGTGTTATCTTTTCGGATCGTTGGTGACCAGTCTGCGGCTTGGCGGTTTATTAATGCAACCAAGTTAATTTCATTAACAGCTAATTTAGGTGACGCTAAAACAACGATAGTTCATCCAGCTAGCACCACTCACAGCCGATTGAATGAGTATGAGCAAGCGGAAGCCGGCATCACTGATAACCTTATTCGTGTCGCTGTGGGTTTAGAGGCCGTTGAAGATATCATTGCAGATTTAAGTTTAGGTTTTTCTGTTCTTTAGTTAAAAGGTTGTTGATTGAAGCTACTTCAGTTTATTCACTAAAAAATAATCTAGATGTTTGAATATGATTACTGGTGCGTTTGAAAATGAAAGCGTTTAATGGTGTTAGAACACCCTGTATTGGTGTCTGTTCTACCGGCATTGGCGATTCTGTTTGTCGAGGCTGTAAGCGATTTGATCATGAAGTGATTCGTTGGAACGGGTTTGATCAATCTGAAAAAGTATCTATTGATAATCGATTAAGCCAGTTATTAAGTCAGGTCGTTAGCTGGCGTTTAAAAATCATCGATCTTGATCTTCTAGTCAGCCAATTAAACACTCAGCAAATTAAATTTCATGAGACACGTGACCCGCACTGCTGGTTATTTGAATTACTAAGAGCAGGGGCTACTCAAATTGAGGACCCCAGTCAGTTTGGCTTTGCTAAGTTAGCCATGTTTGAGCACAAGACGCTTATTCAGATTCGTACTGATATCGATGATGAGTTTTATGCACTGTCAGTTGCTCATTATGAACGCTATATAGTAGCCAATCGTGTGCGAGCTAAACGTATTTCAGCAGAGGAAGTGAGCGGTGAATAGTATCGTTAAATCACCTTCAGGTAATAGTAAGCCAATTAACATCGCACCGGTACTTGATTTTTTGGCTTGTCAAACGCCTCAAGCGTGGATCCAGACAGCGCTTATTAACGAAGAAATTATGCTGGTAGATCACGCTAATTGTGAAAAAAAAGCCGCTTCAACAGCGCTTAATTTACTTTATCGCTACACTGAAAAGCCTGACTTACTCGATAAATTGTCACGTTTAGCGCGTGAGGAATTACGCCATTTTGAGCAAGTTTTGGTTATCATGCGTAAACGTAATATTGACTATGCGCATATATCCCCCTCACGATATGCGGGTGAGCTTCGAAAATCTATCGCCAGTAATGAGCCAGATAAGCTTGTTGATATTTTAATTGTTGGCGCTTTCATTGAAGCTCGGTCATGCGAAAGATTTGCTAAGTTAGTGCCGCTGTTAGATCAGCAATTAGCACACTTTTATCAATCATTATTGCGCTCTGAAGCGCGTCATTTTCAAGACTATCTGGATTTAGCTGAGTCATATGCCGAGTATGACCTTGCGCCGAGAATTGAGTTTTGGCGCGAGAAAGAAGCCGAGTTAGTGCTTAGAACCGACACTGAATTTCGTTTCCACAGTGGGCCCTTAATTGCTGCAATGTGAAATTAATAATAAAAACCATTAAGCTCGCTTCGTATTGAGCTATGATATTGTGTGAATTCTATGACAATAACCACTAAAAAGACCTTTTGCCGATTTTGCCTGAGTTGCTGCGCTATGGATGTTGATATCGATAGTGATGGCCAAGCAATTGCACTGCGTGGCGATATCAATAATCCGCTTTCAGGCGGTTATACGTGTTTGCGCGGTCGTGAACTGATTAATATTCAACAACATCCCGAGCGAATTCGAGGTGCATTAAAGCGGGTTGACGATAAGTTTATTGCTATTCCAATGGCGCAGGCGTTTGACGAAATCGCTCTCAAAACACAACAGTTAATAGACGAATATGGTGGTCGCTCTATTGCAACGTATAACGGCAGTTGGGCGTGGTCTAATTTACCGACCTTGCCTTTGTCCAAGTCGTTTCATCGTGCAATTAATTCCCCATCGGTCTTTTCCCCCATGACTCTCGACCAGCCTGCAAAAGCGTTTATGTTATGTCGATTTGGTTTATGGGCGGGAGGCATTCATTCGTTTAAAGATGCGAATGTTGCGATGTTCATTGGTAACAATGCTCTTTTATCTCAATATGCGCCCGCAGGCGGTTTGCCACCCTATAACCCTGCCCGACGCTTAGGTGATGCTCTTAATAATGGTTTGCAATTAATTGTTATCGATCCACGTAAGACTGAAGTGGCAAATAGAGCCACCTTACATTTGCAGATAAGACCGGGTGAAGACACCACCTTACTGGCTGGCATGATAAAAATTATCATTGATGAGCAGTTATATGACATTGAATTTTGTCATGATTTTATTGATGACTTGGCGGGTCTAAAAGCGGCATTAGAACCATTTAACGTCCATTACGTAAGCCGCCGTACCGACTTGCCTGCTGAGGAAATTATTGCAGCTGCAAGGATGTTCGCTGCTGGTCCTAAGGGTGCTGCTTCCACTGGTACGGGACCAGAAATGTCACCGCGAGGCTCTTTGACCGAGCACATGGTCATGACTATTAACGCTCTCTGCGGCCGCTATTACCGTGAGGGCGAGGAGCCTGCGGCAGCACCGCCGCTCAGTGTCGGTCGGCAGCCTAAAGCACAGGTGGTTTTTCCGCCACAAGCATGGGGGGATGGTTTTGTTAAGTCACGATTCAGAGGCTTAACTCAAATTGGCGATGAAATGCCATGCAATGTAATGGCCGATGAAATTTTAACGCCGGGTGAGGGCCAAATCCGTGCTTTATTCAGTATCGGCGGTAACCCCATGGTGGCCTTTCCTAATCAAGATAAAATAGCCCGTGCCCTCGATGACCTTGATCTACTGGTGGCGATTGACCCATGGTTGTCAGCAACCTCTCGCAGGGCAGATTATATCCTTGGTCCTAAGGTTGCTCTTGAGCGAGAGGATGCTACTTTGCTGGGTGAAATGTATTTTGAAGAACCTTATGCACATTATACTGAAGCGATGGTTGAGCCGCAGGGTGATACCATTGAAGAGTGGGAGTTTTATTGGGAATTGGCTTCTCGACTTTCTGTGCCTTTGTCTATTCATGGCCAGCCAGTACCAATGGATCAATGTCCAACCAAGTATGAGATCACTGAGCTAGTGGCGCAAGGCTCGCGTGTTTCATTGGCGAAGGTGAAAGCAGAGACCGCGAGGCAGGGAGGTAAGATTTTTTCTGAAGCAAGAACAGTGGTGGGTCCGAGAAGTAGTCATAACCACCATAGATTCCGCGTTCTTCCTGCCGATGTAAAACACCAATTAAGTGAAGTCGCTCAAGAGTCATTAAATAAAAACGGCTTACGCGCGGTTGAAGAAGGGTTTAGTCATCTATTGATTTCCCGCAGAATCAAGCAATTCTTTAATTCGACTGGTCACAACTTAGATGGCCTCAAGCGAAAAGGCAGAACCAACTATGCTTATATGCATCCCGATGATTTAGTCAATATGGGGTTGGAGTCGGAGTCAATAGTTGAGATTTCTTCGTCAGCAGGCAGTGTTATCGGCTTGGTCAAGGCAAGTAGTGATTTAAAAGTGGGTGTTATTTCTATGGCTCATGCTTTTGGCGACACAGATAGCGATATCAATAATGTTAAGCAGCAGGGTTCCTCTACCAATCGATTGGTTTCAGACGAGCAGCACTTTGATGCCATCACCGGTCAAGCTCGCCAAAGCGCTATTCCAGTTTCAATTCGCGCGCTTTAGGGGCTAGATCGATGGTAACGTTAAGTTCACTCACTAGGTGGCATAGCAATGGTTACTGATAGCTCAAAATTAACCTTGAATTCAGTGCCAGCACAAGGTTTCAAAGAAGTGTTGTTTAACAGACGCATGTTCATTTGTATTTTTACTGGATTCACTTCGGGTTTACCCCTCTATTTATTGATTCAATTAGTGCCAGCATGGCTGCGAGTAGAAGGAGTAGGGTTGGCTGAGATTGGTTTTTTCTCTCTAGTTGGTTTGCCCTATACGTGGAAGTTTCTTTGGGCTCCATTGATGGATCGCTTTAGCTTGCCATTTTTAGGTCGGCGGCGAGGCTGGATGTTACTCTCACAGTTAGCCTTAGTGGCCTCGATGATGGCGCTAGGTTTTATTCAACCTCAGCTGTCTGTCTGGACAGTGGCCTATTTAGCCGCAGCCGTCGCTTTTTTTAGTGCGAGTCAAGATATCGTTTTAGATGCCTATCGTCGTGAGTTGTTACCGGATATCGAGCTGGGTATGGGCAATGCAATTCATGTTCAGGCCTATCGATTGGCGGGGTTAGTGCCGGGTTCTTTGGCGTTAATTTTAGCTGACTTTCTTGCATGGCATTGGGTTTTTTCAGTGGTAGCGGCTTTTATGTTGGTGGGTATCATTTTAACCTTAAGCATTGATGAAGCCATTGCTGATCCTTCGCCCCCAAAGACCCTCAAAGATGCGGTTATTAACCCATTCCGTGATTTCATAAATCAGCAGGGCTTGAAGTCAGCGATGATGGTACTGCTGTTCTTAGTGCTTTATAAATTAGGCGACAACATGGCGACGGCCTTATCGACGCCCTTTTATTTAGACATTGGTTTTAGTCTGAGTCAAATTGGTTCTATCGCCAAAGTAGCCTCGTTAGTTGCAGTAATTATAGGCGGTTTGGCTGGTGGTTTCATGATGTTGAAGCTGGGCATCAATAAAGGGTTATGGCTATTTGGCGTGGTCCAAGTCGTGAGTATTTTAGGCTTTGCAGTGCTCGCTGAAGTAGGGGCGAATCCTTGGGTATTAGGTGTCGTTGTGGCATTGGAATACTTAGGGGTTGGACTAGGCACGGCTGCGTTTACTGCCTTTATAGCGAGGGCGACTAATCCGGCTTTTGCAGCAACGCAATTTGCATTATTTACAGCGTTGGCAGCCTTACCGCGAAATCTCGCCAATGCAACAACGGGCCTGATCGTTGAACAGGTGGGTTGGACGTCGTTTTTTATTTTTTGTACGTTTTTAGCTATACCAGGTATGTTATTGTTAATAAAAGTGGCCCCATGGTCTGAAAATACCTAAGGCAATGATAGTATTTTACTTAGGGTAGAGAGGGGCCAA
>DDED01000013.1 GCA_002336035.1 Cellvibrionales bacterium UBA1963 | reverse complement strand
TTGGGGGCCATATCAGAAATTACAAGGTCTGCTTTAGCCGACCCGATGAGGTCCATCAACTGATTAAATACCGTTTCTTCAGTAAAATCGCCCTGCACAAACTCGACACTGGCCAAACTGTCCATCATAAGAATGTCAGAGGCAATCACACGCCCTTTTCGGCCGACCTCTTTGATCGCGAACTCAGACCATCCGCCAGGAGCCGAGCCCAAATCAACCACGGTCATACCTGGCTTAATCAGTCGATCTTTGGCTTGAATCTCCATCAATTTAAATGCCGCTCGCGAGCGCAAACCCAGCCGCTGAGCTTCTTTGACATAATGGTCGTCAAAATGTTCGCGTAACCATGCACCACTGCTTTTTGATCGACTTTTGGCCATTCGAGAGTTCCATTGAACGTGACTAATGCTGAGGGTACATCTTAGCAGTTGGGTGGGGCTCTGTGCCAGCGCAAAGCAGTCACCAAATAGTCTAGGGTTTCAGCGGGATCCGCGCTAGAATACCGCCTCACCGCGCAGTCGACTGTGCTTCAGTATTCAATACACTCACTAAGACCAGCCTTATGCCAAGCAAAAAAACACCAACTTCACACGACAAAAATACGCCCGTATTAACGGCCGAACGTAAAAAGTATCTGCGTCAATTAGGCCACGAATTAAAGCCGGTGGTGACCATTGCGGGCAAGGGATTATCGGAAACCGTGCTAAAGGAACTCAATCGCGCATTAAACGATCATGAATTGATAAAGATAAAATTACAGGTAGAAGACAAAGCCGCCACGATTGCGCAATTGTCTGAACAAACCGGTGCGGCCGTGGTACAAACCATAGGCCATATTGCGTTAATTCTTCGTCCTGCGGCTCAACCTAATCCTAAATTATCGAATTTACTGAAGGCTTGAAGCTCATAAAGTGGAACAGGTTGACTTGCTCTCACCCGCATCGCTACCGTCTATATGAGGAACTCACCCAAATGAGGAACTCACCCAAAAATAAATAACACCAATAGCCCAGTTAAACTCCATTTTAATGGGTTTTTAAAAAAGGAAAAAACGTCCAAAGTAGTCGGGTAGATACGGCATTGTGGCTCTCGATTAATTGGATTTATTAACCGAGATTCTGTGACAACTTACGCATGGCTGCAATGGACCGTGACCGTTGGCCCGTCACCACGGGTATCAAACCTTACCATTGATACCCATATAAGCAGCGCTTCGATTAAAAACAACTAAACTGCTTTTTAAGGCTAAAAAAAACCGCTACAAAGCGGTGCATTTCTAGAATCTGAACCTGCTCATTAGACGAGATGCTCGACCGCATCAATCTCGAATTCCACGGTGCCGCTAGGCGTCTTAACCACGACAGTTTCACCCACTTCCTTGCCCACCAAAGCGCGGGCAATCGGCGAAGTGACTGAAATCTTAGCCTCCTTGACGTCCGCTTCATCTTCACCGACGATTTGATAACTGACTGCTTCATCAGATTCAACATTGATTATCGTGACGGTTGCGCCAAATATTACTTTGTCGGAGACTGGGATCGACGAAATATCAATCACTACTGATTCGGCCAATTTACCTTCAATTTCTTGAATGCGACCCTCACAAAAACTTTGCTGCTCACGCGCAGCATGATACTCGGCGTTTTCTTTTAAATCGCCGTGCTCACGCGCCTCAGCAATTGCTTTAACGATAGCAGGTCGTTGAACTCTTTTTAATTGGTCTAACTCAACCTTTAGTGCCGCTTCACCCACGACAGTCATAGGAACTCGATTCATAATAGCGCTCTCGCTAGTGATGCTGTTATTCGTATAAAGTTATAGTAAGTAAGGTTTAGACTTGATGCAAATCTTGCAGTCGATTCACCCCGATATCGCCGTCAATATTCAAAGCCATACAGAGTGCTGTTGCACCCGCCAAGGTGGTGGTGTAATAAACCTTTTTTTGCAGCGCTGAACGACGAATCGCTGCCGAGTCGGCAATCGCCTTTCGGCCTTCAGTCGTGTTAATAATGAGATCAATATCGCCGTTTTTAATTGCGTCAACAACATGTGGGCGACCCTCCTGCACTTTATTAATTGTGTCTGCAATAATGCCACCGGCAGCAAGCGCCTGTCGCGTCCCCTTAGTGGCAAGCAAGGTAAAGCCTAAGGATAACAGATCATTAGCAACCTGCATTAGACCCGGCTTATCGACATCACGAACACTTAAAAAGGCCGTGCCGCCTTTCGGTAAAATCTCACCCGCACCTAACTGCGCTTTGGCAAAGGCTTCACCAAAGGTCAACCCTGAACCCATGACTTCACCGGTGGATTTCATCTCTGGCCCCAAAATAGGGTCAACTCCTTGAAATTTAGCAAACGGAAATACCGCTTCTTTAACACTTGAAAAGCTCGGAATGCGCTCGCATGTAAAGTCCTGCTCGGCCAAGCTCGTGCCTGCCATACAACGGGCTGCCACTTTAGCAAGTGAGATGCCAATGCACTTAGACACAAAAGGAACCGTCCTTGAGGCGCGTGGATTTACCTCAATAACATAAATTTTATCGTCTTGAATGGCTAGCTGAACATTCATTAAACCAATGACATTCAGTTCTGTTGCCATGGCTTTAACCATGGTGCGCATATCGGCTTGATGCTGTTCAGACAAACTGTAAGGCGGTAACGCACAAGCTGAGTCACCTGAATGCACCCCCGCCTGTTCGATGTGCTGCATCACTGCACCAATAACAACCACGTCACCATCACTGACCGCATCAAGATCAACTTCAATGGCTGCATTAAGAAAATGATCGAGCAATACAGGGCTTTCATTCGAAACTTGAACCGCTTCTTTCATGTAGCGCATTAACTCATCTTGACTATAAACGATTTCCATCGCTCGACCACCGAGCACATAAGACGGTCTAACGACTAACGGATAACCAATTTCATTCGCTGCATCAATCGCCGCTTCAGCCGAGCGAACTGTTCGATTCGATGGTTGCAATAAGCCAAGTTTTTCAATCATTTTTTGAAAACGTTCACGATCTTCCGCCTTATCGATAGCGTCGGGCGAAGTCCCCATAATGGGAACGCCAGCAGCCTCTAACTCACGGGCAAGTTTCAGCGGTGTCTGGCCACCAAACTGAACTATGACACCTTTAGGCTGTTCAATATCGACAATGGCTAACACGTCTTCAAGGGTCACTGGTTCAAAGTAAAGCCGGTCAGATGTGTCATAATCCGTTGAAACCGTCTCAGGATTGCAATTCACCATAATCGTTTCATAGCCGTCTTCACGCATCGCTAATGCGGCATGAACACAACAATAATCAAACTCAATGCCTTGGCCAATTCGGTTGGGACCACCGCCTAACACCATTATTTTTTCGCGAGTCGAAGGCTCGGCCTCACAAAATGGCTCATAGGTTGAATACATATAAGCAGTAGCGCTAGCAAATTCTGCTGCGCAAGTATCAACGCGTTTATAACTGGGCTTAATCTCTAGTGCTAAACGCGCTGTACGGACGTCACTTTCAGCACACCCCAATAAACTCGCCAGCCTGAGATCGGCAAAACCTTTTCGTTTTAACGTTAGCATTGCAGCGGCATTGATATCACCTAATGACTGCTTGGCGATGTCACTTTCGATGCTTACCAAATCTTCGATCTGGACTAAGAACCAAGGGTCGATGGCCGACGCCTCATAAACCTCGTCAAGGCTGAAGCCGGCACGAAAGGCATCGGCAACGTACCATACTCGATCGGGGCCTGGCGTTTGTAATTGCGCACTGATTTCTGAACGAGCATCGGGATGGTTGAGATCGGCGATCGGATCAAAACCAGAAACACCCACTTCTAAGCCGCGCAAAGCCTTTTGCATTGACTCCTGAAAGGTCCGTCCTATGGCCATCACCTCACCCACTGACTTCATTTGGGTGCTTAAAACAGGTTCAGCTGTAGGGAATTTTTCAAAGGTGAAACGCGGTATTTTAGTCACAACATAATCGATGGCCGGCTCAAACGAAGCGGGCGTTGCGCCACCGGTGATATCATTTTGTAATTCATCAAGCGTGTAGCCAATCGCTAATTTAGCGGCAATCTTTGCAATCGGAAATCCGGTTGCTTTAGACGCTAACGCTGACGATCGACTGACCCTAGGGTTCATTTCAATAATAACCATTCGACCCGTTTTAGGGCAAATACCAAACTGTACGTTTGAACCTCCCGTTTCGACGCCGATTTCACGCAGCACGGCCAACGAAGCATTCCGCATGATCTGGTATTCTTTATCCGTTAACGTTTGCGCAGGCGCAACGGTTATCGAATCACCAGTATGCACGCCCATTGCGTCAAAGTTTTCAATGGAGCAAATAATAATGCAGTTATCGTTTTTGTCCCGCACCAC
>DDED01000122.1 GCA_002336035.1 Cellvibrionales bacterium UBA1963 | reverse complement strand
TAAGCTAATGACTGAGAATGAATAACTTTGATTATTTATTCACTGCGACCACTCACAACTTAGCAGGATTAAGCGTAATGTGTGGCGACGTAGTCCTCAACAAGGGCCTGAAAATCAGCCGCTATATTGTCCCCTTTCAAGGTGATATCTTTTTTACCGTCAATATACACGGGCGCTATTGGCCGCTCACCGTTACCCGGCAGGCTGATACCAATATTGGCATGCTTACTTTCGCCAGGACCATTCACCACGCAGCCCATGACCGCCACATTCATATTTTCAACGCCGGGGTGCTTTTCACGCCAAACCGGCATCTGGTCACGTAAAAAAGTTTGAATATCCTCTGCTAACTGCTGAAAGTAAGTACTGGTCGTTCGACCACAACCCGGGCAGGCAATGACCATGGGCGTGAAGGCTCTTAACCCCATGGTTTGAAGAATCTCTTGGGCAACTTGCACTTCTTTGATTCGACTACCGCCAGGCTCGGGTGTAATTGAAATGCGAATAGTATCCCCAATGTTATCTTGCAACAACACTGATAAGGCTGCGGTTGAGGCGACAATGCCTTTTGAACCCATACCCGCCTCCGTTAAACCAAGGTGCAATGCATATTCACATTCTGCGGCTAATCGCCGATAGATAGTAATTAAGTCCTGCACGTGACTGGTTTTGCATGAGAGGATGATTCGATCACGTGCCATGCCAACTGACTCGGCCATTGCAGCGCTCTCCAGCGCGGATTGAATAACAGCATCTTGCATAATGAGGCCTAACGCACGCGGCGGCTCAGCCGAAGCATTTAGGTCGAGTAGCTTAGTCAACAAAGCCTGGTCAAGGCTTCCCCAATTGACCCCGATGCGAACAGGCTTATCATAACGGCAAGCTATTTCGATCATCTCACTGAACTGAATATCTTTTTTAGCTCCCCGACCAACATTGCCGGGATTAATACGGTACTTATCTAAAGCTTCGGCACAGGCAGGGTTGGCGCTGAGTAAACGGTGGCCGTTAAAATGAAAATCACCAACAATTGGCACAACGATATTCTTTATTTCTAACCGCTCTTTGATATAGGGAACGGCGGCGGCAGCGGCATCATTATTGACCGTGATACGAACCAGCTCAGAACCGGCTTCAGCCAACTCCATTATTTGTTGCGCTGTTGAGTCAATATCAGCAGTGTCGGTGTTTGTCATCGACTGAACAGCCACAGGAAAGTCACCCCCTAATGTGACAGGGCCTACCTTAACAACTTGTCGCTGGCGAGCACCGGTAAACGGTGCCGCTCTTGGTACCAATGACATACCTTGAACCTATTTATTGAACGCAGTGTTGACTTAGATTTTTAACCATAACTATATTAACCTAGGTCAGGCATTTCAACCAGATAAGAAGCGAATTTATACCTGCAGCTAGCAACAACTACGTGTCTTTTTTATCATTAAACGGAAGATCATTCATTTCAGAGGGTTCGATATTGCCAGAAAAAAAACCGCTGACTCTTCGCCAAGCCGCTTTTGAATACTCAACAATTTCTTTACCTAACAGCGGCATTGCCAACCACCAAGTGACTTCTGCAAATACAAACACAGCAGTTGCCCAACTGGCTTTTTGAGCCACAGTGATACTTAAAAAAGGAATAACGGGCATCACTGCCCAAGTAAGGCAGGAAATAATCAACAAACTGTAACCAATTAATTTACGCATAGACTTCAGGTCCCAAGCAATTGACCATCACCGTGCTAATCACTGACCTCATCAATCCAGGCTTGCTGTATGCCTTCGAGAAGTTTTTCACCGCAACGGTTCGGGTCATCATCAAAGCTTTCCAAAGCTAAAATCCAATTACGTAAATCAACGAAATTGATTTGCTGAGGATCTACGTCAGGATTTGAGTCACTTAACTCAATGGCAATGTCGTTAATGTCAGTCCAGCGCATGATGGCAGCCTCTTATTATTAGTTTATCATTCTCGCGCATGATTGATGGTGTACTTAGGAATCTCTACAACTAAATCTTCATCTGCCACTAAAGCTTGACAGCTAAGGCGGCTTTCGGGTTCAAGGCCCCACGCTTTGTCGAGATAGTCTTCTTCGAGTTCATCAGCTTCAGCTAAAGAATCGTAACCCTCACGAACAACGACGTGACAGGTTGTGCAGGCACAAGATTTCTCGCAGGCATGATCAATATCAATTGAATGACGGAGCAAAGCATCACAAACACTTTCACCTTCACTGGCTTCAAGCACCGCACCGTCGGGTGCAATCTCTTTGTGCGGTAAGACGACTATCTTTGGCATAAGCCAAATACTCCATTCAATAAACGTATGCCGATAAATATGCACTCAGCCAGTGAATCATACAAGATAAACGGCCTATTAACCGCCTCAATTAAATCATTCCACAACATCATCAAGATTTTTACCTTGCAAGGCCGTTCGAATACTCTGGTCCATCCTCAAAGCAGCAAATGATTCAGTTTCGCGGCCTAAGATGGCCACCGACTGACTGATAATTAACGTATTATTTGTATCAATATCCAATAACAATGTTTCAATACTTTGGCGAATGTCACCTAGCTGTTGTTCATCGAGTAAATCGGCATCAACTAATAAGGCAGCTTTGACGGCATCTATTAAACCGATTGCTTCAACCTTTTGCTCTGCCAGCATCCTTGCATCTCGATCTTGCTCGGCATAGCTATAGGATGCTTTTAGCATTTCTGCTATTTCATTATCAGCCAAACCATAGGAAGGTTTTACTTGGATATTGGCGGTTATACCCGTAATGATCTCTTGGGCAGACACCTCTAAAAGACCATCAGCATCAACCTTGAAGGTCACTTCTATTCGCGCAGCTCCTGCAACCATCGGCGGTATACCCCTAAGCTCAAACCTCGCCAATGATCGACAATCAGCGACAAGGTCACGTTCACCCTGCAGTACGTGAATAGCTAAAGCCGTCTGGCCATCTTTATAGGTAGTGAACTCTTGTCCTCGACTTGATGGGATGGAGGTGTTGCGATGAATGATTTTTTCAACAAGACCACCCATGGTTTCAATACCTAACGACAGCGGCGTTACGTCTAACAGCAATAAATCTGCGTTACTGCTATTACCAATTAATACATCGGCTTGAATGGCCGCACCTAAGGCCACAACCTTATCAGGATCAACATCGACTTTTGGCTTCTGCTGAAACAGTTCAGCCACACGTTCCTGTACTAAGGGCACTCGAGTCGAGCCACCAACTAACACGACATCAGCTATTTCTGCTGGCGTTAAGCCTGCATCGTGCAGGCTAGAGCGACAAACCTCGACCGTGGTATTGACTAACGGTGTGATTAAAGCATTAAACTGATCGCGGCTAAGATTAAGCTGATGGCGTTCATTGGCACAAGTGAAATCAATCGACTTAGCTTCACTCTCGGTCAATTGCTGTTTTACCGCTCTAGCACTTGCTAGCAAGCGACGATATTCCGAGGGCGACAAGTCATCAGCCACGCAGCCCACTTGAGTCAAAGCCCATTGGACTATCGCCAAATCGAAATCATCGCCGCCTAATGAAGAGTTGCCTGACGTTGCCAATACCTCAAAAACACCATCACTGAGTTGCAAAATAGATACGTCAAAGGTACCTCCGCCTAGATCATAAATCACCACAAGACGGTCATCTGCTTTATCTAAACCATAAGCGACAGCCGCGGCAGTCGGCTCATTGATTAATCGCAACAACTTCAACCCAGCCAAGCTGGCAGCATCTTTTGTCGCTTGACGTTGCGCATCGTCAAAATAGGCTGGCACAGTAATAACGGCGCCTTCAATGGGGCCACCGAGACGAGCTTGGGCTCTATTGAATAATGATTTCAGTATTTCAGCAGAAGCCTCTAACGGAGTTATATCGCCAGCAACCGTCGCTAAACGAATCATTGCCGTAGATTTTTTTTGATCGGTGGATACCGTATCATTAGCCACATTAAACTGTTGTAAATCGTCGATATCGTCAATGCCACGCCCCATTAATCGCTTAAAAGAAGCTAATGTGTTAAATGGATCTTGCGCAGCCAATGCCATTGCTTCATGGCCTACACAATCAGCACCATCAATCCCATAATGGACAACTGATGGCAGCATCGCTCGCCCTTCTAAGTCATTAAGAACTGCAGGGAATTCACCCTCACCAGAACCGTCATGACTTACCGCAGCAACTAAAGAGTTAGTAGTGCCTAGGTCAATGCCGATCACCTTTTTAAACTGATGAGGAAGCGGTGATTGACCGGGCTCTGAGATTTTTAATATCGCCAATGAATAGCCACCTTATTGAGACAACAAACGAATATTGGTGTTAAGTTCATTACTTAGACTTTGATAAAAATACATCTTGCTCACTTCATTGCAAAGGCTGTCAGTCAATGATTGAGACTCAGTAGAATTTAAATTAACGATTTTCTTAGCAAACTCAATTTGGCAAACTTTAAAATCATCACTAACTTCAGTCAAAATATTTGATAATGCAAGTCTATCTTTTTCGAAAGCGGCTTGCTCTAGAGTCTCTCGAAATTCCATCTGCTTTAACAAAAAAACGTTATCTTTAATTGTGCTTTGCTGGTGATCGATTTCTATCCCTTGCAAATTGAGTAAATGCTCAGCACGTTTAACGGGGTCACTCAGAGTAGCGAATGCAGTATTAATATGGGCCGACAACTGAACGGCTAAACGATGTTCTTGTGGCGGTTTGCCAATATATCGATCTGGGTGGAAATTACGCTGCAGAACCCTGAACCGTCGTTTCATGGCAACAGAATCTGTGTCGAATTGCTGAGGCAGCTCAAATAATTTAAAAAAGTTTTTTTCAAGCTTCACGGTATGGGTTTTGGACTCTATTGTGCGGTTGATTAAACGGTGAAGCTTTCGCCGCAACCGCACTCACCTGCAATGTTAGGATTCTTAAATTCAAAACCCTCATTTAAACCTTCTTTCACAAAGTCCATTTCTGTACCGTCGATATAAACAAGGCTTTTAGGATCTACTACTAACTGAACACCATGGTATTCATAAACAATGTCATCAGAGACTGTTTCGTCGACGAATTCAAGAACGTAAGCCATGCCTGAGCAACCGGTCGTCTTTACTCCAACTCGGATACCAACACCTTTACCACGCTGGTCTAATTGACGCTTGACGTGGTTGGCGGCCTGTTCTGTCATCGTGATAGCCATAATAGAATATTAAGACGCTAACTTTTTCGATGATTTTTCGTGCAAATCGGCTATTGCTGCTTTAATAGCATCCTCTGCTAAAACAGAACAATGAATTTTCACTGGCGGTAAAGCTAACTCTTCAGCGATATCCATATTTTTTATTTCAGCAGCCTGATCAAGAGTTTTACCTTTAACCCACTCTGTCAGCAGCGAGCTTGAAGCAATGGCAGAACCACAACCATAGGTTTTAAACTTAGCGTCTTCAATCACACCGTTTGCATCAACTTTAATTTGCAATCGCATAACGTCGCCACAAGCTGGCGCACCAACCATACCAGTTCCAACTGATGCATCGTTGACATCCATTTTTCCGACATTGCGAGGATTTTCATAGTGATCTAACACTTTTTCGCCATATGCCATAATTTTTACCTCAATAATAATCTATTTATCTTGCCGTTTAGCGCTCGCGTTTAGTGAGCAGCCCATTGCACCGAATCTAAATCAATTCCATCTTTATACATGTCCCATAATGGTGAAAGCGCTCTCAATTTTTCAACCGCGCCCCTCACTTGAACAATAGCATGATCGACCTCTTCCTCAGTGGTAAAACGACCCACTGAAAAACGAAGCGAACTATGAGCTAACTCATCACTTCGACCTAACGCGCGAAGAACATAAGAAGGCTCCAAGCTTGCCGAAGTACAGGCTGAACCTGACGAAATTGCTAGGTCTTTGAGCGCCATGATCAACGACTCGCCCTCAACAAAGTTGAAGCTAACATTCAATGCACCGGGTAAGCGGTGCTCTGGATGGCCATTAAGATAGACCTCTTCCATGTCTTTAACACCGTTCCACAATCTCTCACGTAAAGTAATTAATCTTGCGTTATCTGATGCCATGTCTAACATAGCAATTCTTGCAGCTTCACCAACACCAACAATTTGATGCGTTGGCAAGGTCCCCGAGCGCATACCACGCTCGTGACCGCCGCCGTGAATCTGCGCCTCTATGCGCACTCGAGGCTTACGTCGAACGAAAAGTGCACCAATACCCTTCGGACCATACATTTTATGGGCCGATATTGATAGTAAGTCCACTTTCAATGCCTCCATATCAACCGGTATTTTGCCCACTGATTGTGTACCATCGACGTGAAATATGATTTTCCGCGGCCGAGTCAATTCACCGATAGCGGCAATATCATTAATGACGCCAATCTCATTGTTAGCATGCATGATAGAAACAAGTACGGTGTCTTCCCGGATAGCGGCTTCAATTGCTGCAGGTTGAGTAACACCGTTAGTATCCGGCGTTAAATAAGTAATTTCGAATCCTTCTCGTTCTAACTGGCGGCAGGTATCAAGCACCGCTTTGTGCTCGATTGAAGAGGTAATGATATGCTTGCCTTTCTTCTGGTAAAAGTGTGCCGCACCTTTAATGCCTAGGTTATTGGATTCAGTCGCGCCGGACGTCCAAACAATTTCACGTGGATCGGCACCAATGAGTTCGGCTAGCATAGCCCGCCCTTCTTCTATAGCCTCTTCTGCCTGCCATCCAAAACTGTGCGAGCGCGAAGCCGGATTACCAAAGTTGCCCTCTTGGGTTAAACATTCCGACATCTTTTCAGCCACACGAGGATCAACCGGCGTAGTTGCTGAATAATCAAGATAGATCGGTAATTGCATAATTCTCTCCTAAAACCTGTGGCATTTAATGCCGAATATCATATTGCTAAAGCCCAGTATAATCTGATCGTAACAAACATTCTTCAATCGTATGACGCCACACGAATGTTTTGCAGATCGTTTGCCGCATCAACTTTATTGTCCTGTCTTTGAGATACCTGTTTAATCTCTTTTCGGTTCACTAAATCGGCCAAAGAAATCCCTTTTAAAAAACCGTGTATCTGTTCAGTGAGATCTATCCATAAATGATGAGTTAAACAAGTGTCACCTTCCTGGCAGTCGCTCTTGCCTGCGCAGTGAGTCGCATCGACACTTTCGTCCACTGCAGCAATGATTTCAGCAATGCTAATGTCACTTTGGCTGTGGTTTAAACGATAGCCGCCACCCGGGCCACGGTGACTGATCACTAAGGAATTACGTCGCAATTTAACAAATAACTGCTCTAAATAGGATAACGATAGCTCTTGGCGTCCCGCGATCTCAGAGAGACTGACTGGGCCAGCGGTTGCATGCAAAGCCAGATCTAACATGGCGGTTACTGCATAACGTCCTTTCGTCGTAAGCTTCATCTAATCAACCCCATTGATCACTATCCGTCGATAAAAAGACCCTTCGCCATGTTTGCGAGCACAATAGACCCGTATCCAACTTATGGATACATTATCTAAAGCCTGAGTAAATTAATCAACTATTAAAGGGGGTAATTTGGCTTAAATACCAGAAAATCTCCAACCGATAACTAATCTCATCACAGATATAACTAGTTGTTTTTATTAGCTATACCTTGAATTGTGGTCAAGATACCACGCAAAATATTAATTTCCATTTTATCTAAACGAACCCGAGCGAATAAACGACGAAGCCGTGTCAGCAGTTGTTTTGGCTCAGCCGGATTGTAAAATCCAATTTGAGCAAGCGCTTCCGCTAAATGCTCATGCAATCGCTCGACGTCTGCTGCATTAGCGAATGGCTCGTCCCACTCATGAGTGGGCGAACTGTCTGTCGCAGAGCCTTGCCGTATTTGAGGATGCAACGAGCGCATTCTCAGCTCGTAACAAATGATTTGCACGGCCATAGCGAGATTAAGCGAGCTGTATTCTTCGCTGGTAGGCACATGGACGTGTAGGTGGCACTTGTGCAACTCATCATTATTCAAACCGCGATCTTCACGCCCAAATAATACAGCAATTTTAGATGAGCTTGGCTCATTATAAATCGACTCGGCACATTGACGAGCATCAACCACAGGCCAAGGAATTCGTCGACCGCGGGCTGAAGTGCCCACAATTAAGTCACAATCGGCAATGGCTTCATCCAAAGTCTCTACGACTTTAGCCTTTTCAAGTAAGTCACGTGCGCCTGCCGCACGCCAAACGGCTCTTGGATCAGGGTATTCTCTAGGGCTGACCAGCACTAACTCTTCGATCATCATGGTCTTCATCGCCCTAGCTGCGCCACCAATATTTCCCGGATGCGAGGGGTTCACTAACACTATGCGAACATCTCTAATTTGCGGAAGGGTTTCATCTTTGGTTGGCGATTCTCTGTCTGTCAAAATAGCTTCCTCTCGTATTTACCTGTCAATTCACTGCTGCTGATTCG
Source organism: Cellvibrionales bacterium UBA1963 (assembly GCA_002336035.1). Taxonomy (GTDB): domain Bacteria; phylum Pseudomonadota; class Gammaproteobacteria; order Pseudomonadales; family UBA7434; genus UBA7434. The sequence goes on along the minus strand of DDED01000122.1, from coordinate 1,231 downwards.
ATAGCGGTAATTCTATCAAAGACACCGCCGAATACCAAAACTACAAAAATTAACATACTTCCCGAGAATTGCGATCTGTTATGATAGTACACTTAGCTAAACTGAAAACAGTTAATCTTGACTAAAAGAAAAAAGCGTTAAACTCATCAAATACGACCGATCAATTGAGGTAAACCCGTGGAACCAACCGTTAATATCGCTTTACGCGCCGCAAGAAAAGCCGGTGATATTATTGCGCGGGCAACCGAACGGATAGATCTTGTCAAGATCGAAGAAAAAGAAAAAAATGACTTTGTCACTAATATTGATAAAGCTGCCGAGCAAGAAATTATCGAGCAAATTCAAAAAGCTTGGCCTGAACATAACATTATAGGAGAAGAAAGCGGCTTAATTACAGGTTTGACTGGCCAATCGGACACTACCTGGTACATTGATCCTCTTGATGGCACTACAAACTTTATTCGTGGCATCCCGCATTTTTCAGTGTCTATTGCCTGCGTAAAAAACGACATCATTGAACATGCTGTTATTTATGACCCCATTCGCCGTGAAGAATTCACTGCCAGTCGCGGTCGCGGAGCCAGCCTTAACGGCGTTAGGCTTCGGGTCAGCGAAAAACATAACTTTAGTGGCGCATTAATTGGCACCGGTGTGCCTTATCGCAGCAGTCAAAAACCGTTTATAAAAAGTTACATGCAGTGCCTTGAGCATTTCGCAACACATGGCTCAGGGATTCGTCGAGGCGGCTCAGCTGCACTTGACCTTGCCTATGTTGCAGCCGGGAGAATGGACGCTTTTTGGGAACATGGCCTCAGACCGTGGGATTTGGCTGCCGGCATGCTCTTAATACAAGAAGCCGGTGGCTTAGTTGCTGATTTCAAGGGCGGCAATAGCTGCCTAAAAACTGGTAATATTGTCTGCGGAAACCCAAAATTATTTAAAGAATTGCTCAAGGTGGTGAATAGCAACCTTGGTGATGTGTAAGTTCATTTAATGTATTTAAAATAAACTATTGGAGAAAGGTAGCATTATGAAAACAATTAAGAAAACTGCCGAGTACACCATTTACCAAAAACGAAACAATCGTTATGCAGTAAAGGGTGACAGTGGAAAATGGCTCAATGGCGAAGAAAAAGTTGCCATTTTGTTAGCTGAAGAATTAATCAAACTCACCCAGCCAGCCGCGCCTGAAGTCTTGGAAGAGGCCGCTCAAGAAGAAACAAGAGAAACT
>DDED01000009.1 GCA_002336035.1 Cellvibrionales bacterium UBA1963 | reverse complement strand
TCTGTTTTTCCAAACCCAACATCACCACAGACCAGCCTGTCCATAGCAGTCTCTTTTTCCATGTCAGTGGTTACCGCACGGATAGTCGTTAGTTGGTCAGCGGTTTCTTCAAAGGGAAACTGCTCACAAAACGCGTTATAACTTTCTTTATCAACAGCGAATGCAAAGCCTTGCATGGCTTTTCTGCGTGCATAAATATCCAGTAATTCAGCGGCTACATCATGAATATTTGCAATGGCTTTTCGTTTTGCATTTCCCCAGTTTTCAGAGCCCAGCTTATTCAGCGGTGCCGATGATTCGTCGCCGCCCATGTAGCGTCCAATCATATGCAATGACGTTACAGGCACGTATAGACGATCACCACCCGCATATTCTAACGTTAAAAACTCAGCATCAATAATAATGCCATTGCCGCCATCGACAGGCATGTGTTCTAAACCTAAATAACGACCCACGCCGTGATCGAGATGCACAATGGGTGAACCAATTTGCAGTTCAATTAGGTTATGTATCGTTTGGTCTGCAAGTAAATTGCGTTCTTTATTGTTTCTTGCCTTTGGCTTGATGGTAACGCCAAATAATTCAGGTTCTGCAATAATACTAATATTTGCCGAGGGTATCGTAGCACCGTGATTAAAAGCAGCTACGGCGACAGCGGTTTGTGGTTCTTTCTGTGACGAAATAATGTGTTTAAAGTCTTGCCAAGAATCACAAGCGTGAGCGTCGACACTTATAGCTTTCAATTTATCAATAAATATCTCACGGCGACCCAGTGATTCAACACAAAATAAAACATGTTTAGCCGTTTGTTTGCCACGTTGCGGACTACTTAAAAAACTTTCTACGCGATTTAATGCGTTGCCAGCATGGTCCTCTATTAATAATTGAGGATTCATTTGTGCATCACAAGTATATTGTCCACGTTGTGGATTACTGGACGCATTTTCGGTATCCGAGGAAAGAGCTATGCGAGGAAACCCCATCAATAATGAAAAGTACTCATCCACCTCTAAATACAGCTTGGTTGGCGTCATTAAGGGGCGGGTTGGATCAATTGAGTGTTGTTCATATCGCTCATTCACATTGTTGATGAAATCGGATGCTTGCTGATGATTTCCAGGCATGCTGACGACAAGGCTATTGCTAGGTAAAAAGTCAAGCAGTGTTGATGTGCTTGGATAGAACATTGGCAGGTAGGACTCGATACCAGAATAAGGTATGCCAGCAACCACATCCTGATAAATAGGACAGGCGCCTGCATTGTGATTAAATTCTACGTGCCACTGGTCACGAAAATGATTAATAGCTTGTTTGTCGAGGCTGACTTCTGCAGCTGGGAGTATTGCAATTTGATCGATTTTTTCGAGCGAACGCTGGTTTTCAGGGTCAAAGGTACGAAGGCTGCTAATTTCATCATCAAACAGATCAATTCGATAAGGCCATTCACTGCCCATTGGGAAAATATCTAGAAGCGACCCACGAACCGCATATTCGCCATGCTCAAAGACCGTGTCACGGTTCTGATAACCTGCATCATCTAACTGATTCCTAAGCGCCTTTGTTTCGAGTTGTTGACCGATGCTAAGAAGCAAACTGTCACGATTGATATATTCTTTGGGGCATAAACGGGTCATTAACGTTGGCAGGCTTACTACGCAAATACCACAGGATTGACGTTGCAAATGATAAAGTGTGTTGAGTCGTGCCGAGATGATATCAGGATGAGGAGAAAAATAATCATAGGGTAAGACTTCGCGGTCAGGTAGATCGAGTAAGCAAAACTGATCGTCATTAGCGCTAAAAAACTTTAAGGCTTCTAGCCACTCTTGGCTTTCTGCTGCGTTATGCGTAATCACTAATGCGAAACGCTCTTGATCGATCACCTTCGTGTAGAGGGCGGCTGCAGCTGAAACGCCAGGCAATGACGACCAGCGATGACTTTGACCGTCAGAAGGTGTGGCTGTTGGTGCAAGAGAAGTTATTGGCATTGATGTCGTTAATCGTTGGATCTTCTTAGGTTGAAGCGTTTAAGGGTACAATCCGTTTGGCGCTAAAAGGACCGTTTAAGTCGGATCAATTTGAATCTAAATTATGCCGTATTGTCACGCCTGCGTATACACTTCGATCGGGTGCTGCTTCGTAATATCGACCGCCATAAGCATTGGTTCTAGCATTCGATAAGTAGGCCTCATTCGCCACATTACTGATCGATAAAAACGGCTCAACTGTCCATTCATTAATGGTGTTGGTGTAGCCCAGTCGTACATTACTGATTAACGCAGAGTCTGCCTCTAATGAATTATCATTTCGGAGGGAAAATTTATCAGTATAGAGTGCATCAATGCTGGCAAAAAAACCGTTTTCATTGGTGTAATTTAGAGCTACAAACAAGGTTTCTTGAGGAATTCCCGGTGTAGGTTTACCAGAATGATCGTTGCTATTATTATCAACAAACTGTTTGAAGCGGTAGTCAGCATAGCTATAGGCTAGATCGGCAGTAACATTATTGCTCAACTTCAAATTAACTGAGAGCTCGGCTCCTTTTCGAGTTGATTCCCCCGCATTTACAAACAAATCGTAACCCTCATTGTCTTCAAGGCCAATGATTTCGTCGTCGATGTCTATTCTAAAAACGGCGATGGAGTATTGAAGCCGGTCAGTGATGAGCCCTTTTACACCAATTTCGTGATTAATGGCAGCCTGTGGTTTTAATGTTTTATTAAGACCTGTTCCCACTGATAGTTTCGGTGCGAGCTCGGTTGTCGTTGGAGTTTCAAATGAACTTGATAAATTGGCGTAGAGGGTCATTTCATCATTAATAGAAAAGCTACTGCCCAGCATGGGACTTATTTCTTCAAGCGTTCGCTTAGAAGAGTTACTGTTAATTTTGTCAGCAACATCAAAGGTAACAGCGTCATAGCGAAGCCCTCCAAGCAAGAGCCATCGTGAATTAACTGCAAGGTGCGCTTGAGCATAAATAGCTTCTGTACCAACATGCTCGTCCTGATTTAAAACGCGACTACCTTCGATACCGTCATTGTTTGCAAAACGCTGTCTATAGTCTTCTTGCCTGTTTATGTCTGCACCAGCGATCCATTTAAGTTCCTTGTTATTCGTTAATGTTAGAGTCTGTGAGATTCTTGCGCCCAGTCCCACATAGTAACGATCAAAATCAATCACACCGTTAGCTGCTAATGGAATCTTACCTTCAAAATCACGCCATAAGTGGTAGTTTCTAATCATAAGCTCAGTGTTTTGATTGAGGTTGGTTTCATAAATAAAACCAACACGCTGCT
>DDED01000050.1:1769-4242 GCA_002336035.1 Cellvibrionales bacterium UBA1963 | reverse complement strand
TTACATTATAAAAGCTGATTACTTTCTTAAAAGAGTTTGCTTATGTTGAGTGAAAAACACGGCATAAGATATAATCTCAAAGTTATCTTGGTTAAATTATTTAACTATCAGCACTAGGAAAGAAGATTGTCTTTGCCAGTTTTAAGCCCTGTAATTTACCAATTTTAACACTGGTGATTAAGCCGGCCATCATTGCACCAACAACACCGCAGGTGACGACATCCTGACCGGTGAGATAGAGTCCATTGATCGTTGTTTTGGGCTTTAACCATGACTGTTTAAATCGCTTTGGATCGTGATCGATGCCGTAAATTTCACCCTGTGAATAGCGACAGAAAAAGTCTGTCGATAACGTCGTTGATAGCTCATAGTAGTCAATTTTTTCGTTCAGTTGCGGTAACTTCTTGTAAAGCTCTTTGAGTAAGCGTTGAGATAACGCCTCTTTAAGTGACTCATAGTCAGCACCACGATTTCCCCATGGCTGATGTTTCCATTCTGCAAACCACTCATGCCTGCAAGGTGCTACGATCTCTATGGTCGCTCGTCCGGGATAGCGACGACTAAAATCGGGATCCTTGGCAGATGGAAATGATATGTAGACCATTGGTAGGGTAATGTTTTCATTATACTGCGTATCACTTTTAAACTGATCACAAACTTGCTCGTAATGCTCATTAGGATAAATCCAAAAATTTGTCTTAGGTAATTTCAGATTGTCAGCGGTGTCTTTAATTCCAATATATAAACAAATACTTCCCATAGAAGGTTTCACTTGCGTTAATTTTTTCTGATAATCATCAACTTGGGGCAGGGTGTCATCAAGCAATTTTGTAAACGTATTAAATACACCGGCATTGCTAATAATTGCTGGCGCTTTAATGATATTGCCATCGCTCATTAACACACCGTTGGCTCTGTTTTTATTGGTCATGATTTTTTCAACCGAAGCATAGGTGAAGACATCACCGCCTGCTGATTGAATGATAGGAATGATTTTTTTTGCTATTTCAGCGGCGCCACCGTTGGGGTAATAGCCGCCATTCATGTAATGCTGGGCTATTAAACTGTGAATGACAAAACTGGATTCTCCCGGCGGCATGCCACAATCACCCCATTGACTGGTCATCAGAGCAATCAACATTTGATTGTCAGTAATCTCTTCAAGTACTTCGCGCGTGGTTTGTTCAAACGAAGCCGGACGTTTATTTTTAGTGAATAAATCGACAATGTAATTGAGCCATGTGGGCAGAATTTTCTGCAAAGTGTGTGTTTGCACTGCCCCTTTTAGACTGCGCATACGTTTAAGATACTCATCAATAGCGCTTTCCTCATCAGGAAATGCATCGATTAATCCTTGCCGATAGGCAGCTCTACCGCTGTTTAAATTAAAAGTCTCTTTGCCTATGAATATTCGGTCAAAAGTATGATCCATGGCTGACCATTTCAGTTCGCCATCGGTAATATAGTCAAATAGACGTCGAGAAGTGGTTTTTTTATTGCCAACATCACCAATATAATGAACGCCAACGTCCCATTCATAGCCGTTACGCTCATACGTATGAGTAAATCCTCCTGCAGTATAGTGTTGCTCTAAAACGCAGACTTTTTTCCCCATTTTGGCAAGACATGCTGCCGATGTCAGGCCGCCTATTCCTGAGCCAATGACAATAGCATCATAATCTCGATCTAACCGATGGTGACGGTAACGTTTGCCAACTCGGACGGTACTTGCGGTTACTCCCATAGTGAAAGGGTTCCATGAGTTTATTAGTTAAATCTATAGTAGACGATAGATCTTTTTTTATAGTGCCTTTACTTTGCATAATGGCTATTCATTAGGATTATAATCACTAAAATATTTTTACTGTCATATATTTTTCTAATTGCGAGGCTCAATTGGTTAAAAATCTTCAGTTTTTTTGCTTTTATCGGTTTATTCTATTCTGATAGATTAAAAGTGATTTTTTCGAAATTTTAAAGTGTTATCTGTGCAACTGACTTCTCATTGGTGGGTGGCGAGCATGTTTTATTGTTGGTTTTCTTCATGGCATAATTTCGTATGATGGATTTTCGATTATGCCAAATCATTATCTTCATCGTCAGAGCGGCAAGCAATATAGAAGAATATAAGGCAATACAGTAATGCGGCCTCGCCATGATTGATGGCCGGGAAAAAGGCATCACTGAATTGAAATTTCCAATGGTATTGAATGTAGGCTACGGCCATAGTACCGCTCGCCAAAAATGCAGACGGTCTTGTTAATAGACCGATAGCAATGAATAGGCCGCAGGCTAATTCAATCACACCGCCTAGCCAGAGCTGCGAGCCTAGCTCGGGAGCAGGGTATTGGCTGAGCACCCCAAACAGTTTCTGCACGCCATGAAATGAAAACATGAGGCCAGTTAAAATACGTAATAATAAAAAACTTTGTGCGTTTATTCGGTCAAGAAATTGCATTGTTATCTCCTTATT
>DDED01000050.1:0-1439 GCA_002336035.1 Cellvibrionales bacterium UBA1963 | reverse complement strand
AAATTTTATTGTGGGGTGTTATTATTCTTTACGTGTGTAGATTGTAACGCCAGACTTAATGGTTTGCATCACCTTAATGTTTTTGAGTTCACTGCGTTTTATTACTAATGGGTTTGCATCTAAGATCACCAGATCAGCTAATTTGCCAACCGCCAGTGAGCCTTTTTCTTGTTCTTCAAAATGCTGGTATGCCGGCCAAATAGTCATGGCTTTTAACGCCGTATAAGGGTCGATTCGCTGTTGTTCACCAAGAATAAAATCACTGCGTGTGGTGCGATTTACGGCACTGTCGAGAATTCGCATGGCATTCGGGTAGGTGACGGGCGCATCGGAGTGAATAGTGAAAGGGATAGAATTTTTGACTAGCCAACCTGTGGGTGAAATATTTCTTGCCCGATCGGGTCCCGCCACTGATGTGCGATGCCAGTCACCCCAGTAAAAGGTGTGCATAGGGTATAACGCAGGGAAAATACCTAGTTTTTTAATATCGGCTACTTGATCTTCTCGTAAAAATTGGCCATGAATCATAACGGTACGCCGGTCTTCATTGGCGATGCCTTGTTTTTTTGCGATGCTGTCAGCGGATTTAATGGTGCGAATAAGCTGGTCGATCGCCGCATCGCCATTGGTGTGAGTCATGATCTGCCAGTCTTTTTGATAAGCTAGATGATACCAATTAAGCGCCTGTTCATCGGTCATTGCTGGGTACCCAGCATAGTCGTCACCTTGCCCTGATGGTGGCACGACATAGGGTTCGGTAAACCAGGCTGTTTTTCCCTGCGGTGAGCCGTCAAAGGTGAGCTTAATGCCGCCAATTCTAAACCCGTTTTGGTAGTTGCGTGACATTAGCGGCCCATCTAATAAGGCGAGATCTTTTAACGCTGCAATATCGGCATACGCAACAATATCGATATCAAACACTCCCTGTTTAGCCAGTGCAGGGAATGCTTTAAGTGCAGAAATATCAGCTTTACCCTCTTGAACGGTGGTAAACCCATTGGCGGTATAGGTGGCTTCACCCGCTTTTAGCATGGCGATATAATCTTCGGGGGTGAATTTGGGCACCAGCTGATAAATCATTGCGAAGTGAGCGTTTTCTTGCATAACGCCACTGGGTGTCTTGCCGTCCGCTTCACGCTCAATAATACCTCCTGCAGGGTCAGATGAATTCGCATCGATGCCAAGAATCTCCATGGCTTTGCTGTTGTAAACCCCAAGATGACCAGACTGATGCATCACGACTAGAGGGATTTTGGTGCTAATAGCATCCAGTTCATGGCGATTAGGGTGCCGCTGTTCTTGCAGTTGTGAGTCATCGTAATTGAACCCCATGGCCACACCATAATTTTTCACGGTTGGGGCGTTCGCTATATAATGACGCATGGTTTGCTGGAGCTCTTCGATCGAGTTAACTGGGCCGTCAGGTGCTGGCAGCAAGT
>DDED01000040.1 GCA_002336035.1 Cellvibrionales bacterium UBA1963 | reverse complement strand
GAGTCAAGCGTCCTTACAGGTTTGCAATAAATGCTTAAATTTGATACGCATTTTTTTAGACGTTGTTTATGACCTTGCACTCAGCGTGGGCTGTATCGCCACAATAATGGAAGAATAAAAGCTCCTTAATAGTGAATATGGGATGGATAAATGCGAATCATCACAGTGAATGTCAATGGAATTAGAGCGGCTCAAAGAAAAGGTTTCTTTGAGTGGTTGGCCGAGCAAAATGCCGATGTGGTTTGTATTCAGGAGACTAAGGCTCAGGAATTTCAGCTTGAAGATGCGGCGTTTTATCCTGAGGGTTATCACTGTTACTACTTTGACGCTGAGAAAAAGGGCTACAGTGGTACTGCACTTTATTGTCGTCAAAAACCCCATAAAGTGGTTCGGGGTTTAGGTTGGGAGCCTTGCGATTCTCAAGCGCGATATATTCAGGCAGATTTTGACGGTATTAGCGTGGTATCGATGTATGTCCCCTCAGGATCTAGCAATGATGAGGCTCTTGCGCGAAAGCTGTCCTTTCATGAGCAAATAATGCCGCACTTTAGGGCGCTGCGACGTAAACGACGCGAATACATTATCTGTGCTGACTGGAATACTTGTCATAAACCGATCGATTTAAAAAATTGGAAGCCAAATCAAAAAAATTCTGGGTTTCTTCCAGAAGAGCGAGCTTGGCTCGATACTTTATTTGATGATGTAGGTTACATCGATGGCTTTCGCTTATTAAATCAAGATGCCGATGAATACACTTGGTGGTCGAACAGGGGGCAGGCCTATGCAAATAATGTTGGTTGGCGTCTGGATTATCCGGTGTTGACACCTGGGCTTAAATCACGAGCGTCTGCCGTTTCTGTGTACAGAGCGCAACGATTTTCTGATCATGCGCCTGTGATCTTGGATCTGACAGATTGAAATGTTTTTTTATTTCATGGCTAGTTCACGATCATTATTTACGATAGTGACAATGCCTTTACATGATGGTGTCAGCTATTGCTGATTACGTGAAACCTCGCGATAATATTGGAGTTTTACTAATATGATTTTCTATATTGTCGGAGTATTGTCATGAAGTTATATGAAGAGCAAGAGCGTCAACGTCCCAGTGATTACTTTGCGGATTGGAAAGAACGTGAGGCACTTGCTGAAGGAATGATCCCATTGGTAGGGAAGCTTTATCGAAAGAATAATGTTAAAACCTATATTTATGGGCATCCTTTGGTCAATCGATCTGTCATTGAAATTATGCAGGATCATCGTGCTGTACGTCAGATCGAAGCCAGCGAGCTTTCTGAATTTGAAACCTTCCCCATTTTGCGCGCATTGGCAGCCCATGATTTAGGCCACGCCCATATTGACATTGGTCGAATCGCTGCTCAGTATTTCTTTGCGGATGGTGATCAAGATTCACTAGGCAAAAAGGTTAGCTTAGAGGATTACGTTAGCGATCAGGTGTCAGGCTTAATTGGTCTTGATCAAAAGCCCTTGGCGGAACCTCAAGACGTCGTTTTATACGGCTTCGGAAGAATTGGGCGACTCATGGCTCGTCTTTTAATAGAGAAAACTGGCGGTGGCGATAACCTTCGTCTCAGAGCGATTGTTGTTCGTAAAGGCGGAGATAATGACCTGATAAAGAGAGCCTCTTTGCTACAGAGAGATTCTGTTCATGGCGATTTTAATGGCACGGTCAGAGTTGATGAGGAGCGGGGCGCTTTCATCGCGAACGGTAATGAAATAAAAGTGATTTATTCCAACGCGCCTGACACGATTGATTACACGGCTTATGGGATTAAGAACGCACTTATAGTTGATAATACTGGACTGTGGCGCGACTTTGATGGTTTAGGTCTGCACTTAAAATCGAAGGGCACTGCTAAAGTTATTTTGACAGCGCCAGGTAAGGGCGATATTAAAAATATCGTCTCAGGTATTAATGATCATTGCCTTTCCAGTGAAGACACAATTGTTTCAGCGGCGTCATGCACCACAAATGCCATTGTCCCGCCTTTAAAGGCGATTGATGATGAGTTTGGTGTGGAGGGTGGCCATGTTGAAACTGTCCATTCTTATACTAACGACCAGAATTTGATAGATAACTTTCATAAGGGCAATCGACGCGGAAGAAGCGCACCATTGAATATGGTGTTAACAGAGACTGGTGCCGTTAAGGCAGTCGGTAAAGTCCTGCCGAATTTACTGGGAAAGCTTACCGGTAATGCGATTCGAGTTCCGACACCCAATGTCTCAATGGCTATTTTGAACCTTCGTCTTAAGCGTGAAACAACGGTGGAAGAGATTAATGAATTTATCCGTCAAGTGTCGGTGCACTCACCTTTACGGAAACAGATTGATTTCACCAATTCCGCTGAGGTCGTGTCTTCAGATTTTGTTGGTTCTAGGCGAGCCTGCGTATTCGACGCACAAGCAACCATTGTTAATGGTAGCAACGCAGTATTGTATATTTGGTATGACAATGAATTTGGTTACACCTGCCAGGTTCATCGTGTGATGGAAAAAATGGCAGGTGTTAGTTATGCCATGTACCCGCCTATTTAATTGGCAGGTCGAGCAGTCTCTTTCACGGGGCATGAGTGGGTGCTGCCACGAGAGCCAATTTGTGCTGTCTTTTTCAGCTAAAATTCATTTTAGGGCTTTGGGTTCAAATAAGAGCCACGTTGGACGTGTTTTTTTATGTTAAAAGTGTTGAAAATCACCACCTATCCCCATCTCTGCTAGATTCGTTAGCCGTTCACCTCTATAATTCCGCGCGTGTTTCAGAAGTCGCTAAGTGTTTGGAAATAAAACTAAACTCGCTTATTGATCGTATGTAACCGAGAGACAATGAAATATTGAGCGTACCTAACCATTGTAAAATCGTACGTCGACATTACGCGCTCTTATTCGCGAATGATTCTCATTTATTGGTTTCATTTTTAGTTTGCCAAAGGCAGTCATATGATAAAGATTAATCGAGGCTTGGATCTTCCCATCGAGGGCACTCCTAGTCAGTCGATCGTTCCCTGTGCGTCAGTCCGCTCAGTTGCCGTTATCGGTTTTGACTTTATTGGTATGAAGCCCACTATGCACGTCCAACAAGGCGATAGAGTTAAGCTGGGCGAAGTATTATTTGTAGATAAAAAAAACCCAGGAGTGAAATATACGGCCCCTGCTGCAGGCGTGGTCTCGATGATTAACCGCGGCGATAAACGCGTACTCCAATCAATTGTCATTGATGTTGGTAATGAAGAGAGTGACAACATTCTCTCCTTCGCCACTTACAGTCCTGAGCAGCTTAGTACTCTCGATCCATTGTTAGTCAGAGAGCAGTTGATTGATTCAGGCAGTTGGCCCGCATTTAGATCTCGACCGTTTAGCAAGGTCCCTGCTATAGAGGCAGTGCCTAATGCCATATT
>DDED01000024.1 GCA_002336035.1 Cellvibrionales bacterium UBA1963 | reverse complement strand
CACTTTCATTCGCCAAATAATGGAGACAGCTCCGGCAATAGCCATCGCATAATAGGCCGCTAAGGCAACCACTGCTGCGGGGACATGAATATAAATGATTCGAAATATATTTCCTTGCTTATAGTCCGCCGGCGTAAACGCTACGCCCCAAATAAGGCTGGACACCAAAGTAACGATCGCAGCGCCTAGAACCCATGGCAACCAACGGTCAATAGTGATGGCAAGCCACTTGGGGGATCCAAGCCGGTGAAACCACTGCAAACTAGGCATAACGACAGCCTCTTTTGAATGCAATTAAAATACTCATAACCATCCGTTTAAAATATCAATGTGAAATCAAGCCTCAACGCTGAGTCGAAGACCGCCAATAATGGCTAATGGCGAGAGAACCATCGCGGCTAAAAACAAACCTATCAACATCGATAGACTCGGCATAAGCGGCCATCCATTAATCGCATCTTGGATATATTGAGAGCCAAAAATAATAGCCGGAACATAAAGAGGCATACTGAGTAAAGACAGCAGTAGACCACCGGAGCCAAGACTTACCGTTAATGAAGCGCCAATAGCCCCTATAAAGCTGAGTATACCTGTACCGAGTAATAGACCCAATCCCATTTGTGGAGCTATGTCAACTGAAATGCCAAGCATCAAGCTTAACAAGGGCGTAGCAATAACAATAGGGAGACCCGTAACGAACCAATGCGCCAGCGTTTTGGCTAGCACCGCGAGATAAAGTGACTGCGAAGAAAGTAATAGTTGTTCCAGCGAACCATCGTCAAAATCAGACTTAAATAAACTATCAAGCGAAAGTAATACGGCTAATAAAGCAATCACCCAAATAATACTGGGGGAATAAGCCAGCACTGCCTTACTGTCAGCGCCTATGCCTAAAGCAAATAAAGTAATGGCCATCAAAATAAAAAAGAGTGGGTTAATCCAGCTGCCGCGATAACGAAAATAAATCGTCAAATCTCGAAAAAAAACAGCAGCAAATACACCGAATGAAGACGCATGCTCTCTTTCTGTCCCCGACATTACTTAGCACCCTGTTGGTAATCAGCAAGATCAAGATGCAGTAACTCGACATGATGAATGATCTGATGACTAGTAATAATAGCCATGCCTCCGTCGGACTGATGCTGCTTAATGTAATGCTCAACCTGACTGATGCCCAATGGGTCTATGGCGGTGAAGGGTTCATCTAGAATCCAAACTTTTTGCTGGCTCAATATCAAACGAGCGAGAGCTACACGTCGCTGCTGGCCTGCTGATAACAGATGGCAGGGAGTATTGAGCTCACAACCAAGGCCAAGCTGAGATAAAGCGTTGCAAATATCCTTGTGCTGAAGATGATAGGTTGGCAAGCACAATGAAACCCACCACGACAAATTTTCGACGGGTGTCAATGAGGCCTTTACCCCAGTAAGATGACCGAGGTAGAGTAATTCAGATTTATTAATAAAGGCTTGGCTCCGCTCATCACCCTGCCAATGAATAACACCTTCAAAATCTCGAGAGAGACCCGCAATAATTTTTAATAGACTGGTTTTGCCTGACCCGTTAGAACCCAATATTCGCAGGCACTGGCCTGCACTTAATGAGACTGAGAGGCCAGAAAAAAGTCGACGATAAGCTTTTTCACAGCTTATATTGCATAATTCTAAGCCAGTCACAGACCTTATTTGGCTATTTATTGTATCGATAGTCATGGACAAAAATAAGCGCCTTACCTTGTAAAATATCAAACTTGAATCATTCAACATCGCAATACTGGCCATTATAAACTAAAAACGGACCGTTCAAGTGCTTGATGACACTATTAGATTGGCAAATCTGCTCAATATTAGTGGTCGAATTCGCTAAAATACGTTTTTTATCCCTGCAGTATAGAAAATCTAGGTTATAGTTGAAAAATCAGTGATATTCGCGCCACAAAAATCACTTAGAGATACAATATGATTAATGAATCGCAGGCAAATAATGGTCATCATCCGTTAAACCAACTGCAGCTTAAGCCGACAAGCCATCATTCACAGCGCTACCTTGCAAAGCATGTCGGAGACATTCAGCGCGCTGTGGTGGTCGATGTATCCATTGTCAGAACTACCGGCAAGAACGACTTACCGTCAACCACCAAGGCTGATCACGAATCTAGACCCTTGACCTATGACGTGGTACTTAAAATTGGCTCGCAAAAAATTACAGTTGAATCTTCCGTCATGCCAAGAATTGGCCAGCAACTTGACTTTTTAGTTGTTAACCATCAACAAATTAAAGTGCTAAAGGTATTAGAAAAAAAAGCAATACTGAACAATTTGAATCAGGTTCAAGGCTCGATTAATGGTCGAGCAGAAAAAGCTATTAAATTGCCATTGTCTCCAGTTAACAATGGCACCCTTTTCGACACTGCGACGCAAACCAAGACAACCAGTGCGCATCGTCAAGACATCATTCAACACGCCCTTCGCACTCATTTACCTAAAGCCCATGATGCCATTAACGCATCAGCAATGACTACACTGCTTGGCAAGCTTCCTATACTGAACTCATCTGTGACTGCAGCAATCCTTCAGTTAAAACAAAGTGTTAATCAGCTACCTCAACTTACAGATCCTTTTGCCTTGGCATCAGCTGTTAAAAATAGCGGCATGTTATTAGAATCCAAATTAAACCAACTGGCCTCTGGCCAAGAAAAAATCACTCTTAAAACGTTATCAGCGCTTGGGCTTGTTGTGAGTATTAATGATCAACCAGCGAAAACAACCGACTATAAACTTGCTTTACTGACCTTAATAGCAGCCCTTAATAGCTATCGAAACTCTGTAAATACAGCCGCCAATACACAAAGCCCCCCCCTAAATATGGACGAACTTTGGAAAGTTATTACTAAGCTAATGGCTAAGAATGACTCATCCAATCCGGCTATGGGCGATAAAAGCCGAGAAATATTACCGCTATTACGATTACTATTGAGTCTCGTATCGCGCGTACAAGGTCAACAGCTAACCGCATTAAACCATCAACAATCTACCAATGAAAATACCCATAATTTATTGTTTGAATTACCCGTTTGGATTGATCAAAAAATCTCGATGCTAGACATAAGACTTCAGTGGGACAAGCCAAAAAACGGTGATTCTTCAAACGAACAGCAAGTGTGGAACGCTAAGCTATGCTTTGACATAGAAGAAGAAGGCAAACTCGTCAGCTTGATCACACTTAGAGGAAAAAAATGCGCAGCCGTATTTTGGGCTCCTACTGCAGCGATTGAAAAAAAAATCAATCGGTCGCTCGAACGCTTGCATGAAACCCTCACCGAACAAGGCATTGATGTTGATAAACTTCAATGCCGCATGGGATCGCCAGAGGGCAACAATCATAATATGGTCATCAGGAATTTATTGGACACTAACATATAACATGAATAAAAAAGAATCAGACCGAGTGCACGCGATAAGCGTTTATCAAAAGGCCATCGCTCTTCAATATGAGGGCCGCGGGGCACCATTAGTAACGGCCACTGGCGAAGGCGCTGTCGCAGAGCAAATCATTGACTTAGCAAAGCAATTAGGTGTACCGCTCTATGAGAATGCCCAGCTGACTGAATTACTCTCAATGCTGGAACTAGGCGACGAAATACCGCATGATTTGTATGTTATTATCGCCCAAATAATTGCTTTAGCTTACACCTTGAAGTTGCAGTAGAATACAGGCAGACGTTTATTGGTTTTTTGATAAGCATGCATACCCTTCGTCATACAGAATAAGCCAAACAATGATCACACTTTCAGAAGTTAGCCTAAGGCGAGGTGATAAGTTGCTGTTCAACAGTGCAAACTTATCAGCCTATGCTGGACATCGCCTAGGGCTCACTGGGGCAAATGGTTGTGGAAAGTCCAGTCTGATGGCAATGTTGACTAAAGATATTGCCGTAGATCACGGAGAAGTAGTAATCCCCTCTTCCTTTTATGTTGCTACCGTTGCACAGCATGTAGAACAGCATCATGGTACTGCCATTGACTTCGTTCTGGCAGGAGATCAAGCACTGGTGAACGCAAAGGAAAGTCTTCATCAGGCAGAAAAAAATAATGACAGTGCCGCATTAGCTACCGCGTATGAACGACTCGAAACTGCTAACGCATACACGGCTGAATCTCGAGCTGGGCAGTTACTGGCAGGTCTTGGATTTGCAAGTGATCAGCAACAAGCACATGTTAATTCATTCTCTGGCGGATGGAGAATGCGCTTAAATCTGGCCCGTGCATTAATGATTCAATCAGATATATTACTGCTTGATGAACCCACAAATCATCTTGACCTAGATGCTATTATATGGCTTGAAGCTTGGTTAAAACGTTATAAGGGCTGCCTTATGGTTATCTCTCATGACCGTGATTTCCTCGATAACATATGCACTCATATTGCACATATTGAACAACAGCATATTACTCATTACGTTGGCAATTACTCCGCTTTTGAAAAACAACGTGTTGCCCGTCTAGCAAATCAAGCCGCTGCTTATGAAAAGCAACAAAAAAACATTGCACATATGCAAAAATTTGTGGATCGATTTGGCGCAAAAGCGACCAAGGCTAAGCAGGCGCAAAGTCGTGTAAAAGCGCTGGCTCGATTAACTTCTATTGCGCCAGCGTACATAAACTCACCATTCTCTTTTGACTTTAAAACACCCGATAAAAACCCTAGACAGTTATTAAAAACCGATAAACTTCAACTTGGTTATTTAGAAACAACGGTATTAAGTGACATTACCATAGCGCTTGATCAAGGCGCTCGAATAGGCCTGCTTGGAGCGAACGGTGCAGGAAAATCAACCCTTATAAAAGCGATCGCTGGAGAGTTGACGGCTCAGCGTGGCAAAATAGATCGTTCTGAAGAAATAAATATTGGCTATTTCGCGCAGTATCAGCTTGATCAACTAAGGCTAGATGACAGCCCTTTAAGCCATTTAAGCAGA
>DDED01000076.1:4443-8356 GCA_002336035.1 Cellvibrionales bacterium UBA1963 | reverse complement strand
CGGTTGATAAGGGGTCTGCCTATGGACGGCAACAGCAAGAGGAAATATGGCAAAATGCTGAAGTTGATGCTTTAGGTCTTTTGGCCAACGCAGGTGTTCGCGTGCCTGAAACATTTGGCTGCATAGATGGCGTTTTATTAATGGAGTTAATTGTTGATGCGAAGGGCGATGCAGCGCCAAGGCTCGACGATGTAACGATGCCCGCAGAGCAGGCATTAGAAGATCATTCTATAATGATGCGTTACGTAGTGCTCATGTTGTGTGCTGGCTTAATTCATGGTGATCTTTCTGAATTTAATGTTTTAGTTGATGAATATGGTCCGGTAATCATAGATTTGCCTCAGGCGGTCAATGCGGCGGCGAATAATCAAGCGGAAGCGATGTTAGTGCGCGATGTAGAAAATATGTCGCGTTATTATGGTCAATTTGCACCTCAATTATTAGAAACGAGTTATGCAAAAGAAATTTGGTCTTTGTATCAAGAGGGTGATTTGCATCCCGATTCCTCACTAACCGGTTATTTTGACGCCGATTCAAACGCGGCCGATGTCGATGCAGTACTTGGCGAAATCAAAGCTGCAATGGAAGAAGAAGAAGCCCGTCTTGAACGTATTCGGATTGCCGATGATGAGGGTTAGATATTTACAGCGTGTGAAGAGACGTCCATGTTAAGTCTTACAATTACTCCCCGCTTTGCCGAAACAGATGCGTTAGGGCATATTAATAATACTGTTCTGCCCGTTTGGTTTGAGCAAGGGCGTCACGATATTTTTGAAGCTGTTCACCCAGGTTTAAGTGTCGATAATTGGCCTTTGATCTTGGCAAAAATTTCAGTGGAATTTAAGGCCCAAATTTATTTTGGTGAAGATGTCGTGGTTCGTACTGCCATAGAAAAAGTAGGTCATAGCTCAATATTAGTTAATCATGAAGCCTGGCAATATGACCAATTAGTGGCGCAGGGTGAGGCTGTTATGGTTTATTTTGATTATCAAACGAGTAGAACCGCTGAAATTCCACCTGCAGTACGCGATAGGCTTTCGCCGATGATAAAAAAAACTGAACCTACTTATGGGGGCAGCTAACCAGCAAGGTGTTCTGTCTTAGGTCGATGCCTTCTTAAAGAGAGTGCTCAAAAAAAGTATTAATTATTTACGATTGTATGTCGGCAGGTGCATTTGTTTTTTGATTGCAGTCTGTTTATCGGGCGCTTTCATCGTAAATGAAAGACCGCCGCACGTTTTTTATCGATGATTTTTTTTCAAGCCAATCTCGCTGTGTTTCCATAAACCTTGCAAGTACCCACATTATGTTTCATGGAATTTTTTAAACGATTGGCTTAGGATTATTTTTATTAATGGGTGTCATCAGGTAAAGCAATAGTAACGCCAAAAAGCCAAGGTAAAATCTGCCTAGGACGGGTATATCAACCGATGCCTGTTCACAAAAGTCACCGATATCATTGCGGTTTCGGTCGAGTTGGCTTTGGTTGGGTATATCAGGGCAGTTGTCACCCACATCAACAATGCCGTCATTGTCACGGTCTTCTCCTCCATAAATTGCTAAGTGAATTTCTTCACCTGAGTCGTTGTACTTTTTTTCATGATAGACCAAATAATTAGTGGTATTAAAGGCGTCTTTCCTTATGAGCAGGCATCGTGACGTCAATAGTGTAGCGAATGCGTTTGTATTAACCAATCCGAAATCAAGATGTTCCAAGAGATCTTGATAAGTGTCACCGCATCCAATATCAGTTAAATGGTCGACAATATCATAATTCAATGCTGACGTGATGGCGTAGCCCAATGCAAGTTGATGTGCATCGCTTGTGTCAAAATTAAGCGCTGTGGTATTGCTGCAGAGTGTTGCGTGAATGCCACAATGATCATTGTGGTTATTCGAATGCTGACCAGCAATAGTCGCATTTAACACATCATATAAATATTGAGCTACTTGTTTGCCTTTTTCTGTTCCTGCCGATTGAGCTAAACCCAGAAGACTCAAATCGTGTAGTCTTTCATCGGCATACCATTGCGCTCCGTAATGATAGTTGCCTCTGAGATACTCTTCATTTGATTGTTCATCGACACTAATGATGTTTGGTGATGAAAATTCTAAGTTCGGTATGAGTCGCGGTATTATTATTGAATTGTTTGGCGTGTTAAAGCCAATCGTTGGCAAAGACTCGGATATTGCTCTAACGTAGTAGGGTTGCACCGGCTGATTCGTTTCACCGTCAGTTTGATAAAAGGGCAGGTTCCTAATTCCCGGCTGTGAGAATTTAGAGCTGTTTGTTTCAGGCCATGCCAACGGCCACTCAATGTCGCTAATCATGTTTTCAATTCGGTTTGAAGGTTGAATAAGTCGGTAATCATGCACATACACATCCCGATAGAATCTGCTGTAAGCTTGTGATGAGAGTAATGGCACAGGTAAATGATAAACTATATAATTACCGATTTCGCTTGTTTGGTAGTCCCAGAATCGGCCAGGATCATTAGGAAATGTATCGCAGGCATCAGCGATACCGTCGCTGTCTGTATCGGTTTGCTCGGGGTTAGGAATGGCGGGGCAGTTGTCAGCAAAGTCACCAATGCCATCGTTGTCTGCATCACAGATTTCGTTCGGATCGCTGGGAAAAGCATCGTTCAGTACTAGGACATTTTGACCTTCACTGTTGGTCGTCAGATTGATACACGATGGTGTAATTGCATTGATTCGTGAATGCGTAAAAGCACATGCAACTAATAGAGCAGTTAAACACGCCGCTTGTAGCGTTTTTAATTGAATCATGATTTCAACCTTTAGCAGGGTTAATTAGTCATGCGCTAGAGATGCTTTTTTAGTTTTCGTCTGATGCGTTGATCGGACTACTTACTTGGGTATTTATGAAACACATTAACGTTTACAAACGAGGTGCGTCAATAGTGACAATTATTTTTTGATCACCTTTTACGTTGTGGTTCGATTGGTACCGATAGTGAAGAATGCTCCTTCACTATCTTTAAGATGAATCTAGATATGTGCTATTGTCGAAGGTGGATATCAGTCAATGAGTGCATGAATTTGGCAGCGCTGATGGCTAAGGTGATAGCATAGTTAAGTGCTGTGCAATAGCCTGCGGCGGTAAGAATGTTGGTTTAAATTGTTCGTCGTTTTCTGTCATAAATCATGAGGTTGTCTTGATATAACAAACGATCTTTTGTGTTATGAGCTGTTTATTTTGATGATCTAACGCTGATTGGATCCTTCAATAAAGCTATGGCCGCTTTATGGCGCGCATCTTTTTTACGATTCAAATCAGCAGTTTATTGTAAATATTCATGCAGCAATTTGTATTGTATGCGCGTCACAATTAGGCGCCATGCGGGCCATCTGAACAGGCACTACCGTTATATGAATTTTCATAACGTCACTTGTTTTAATTTGAGAGCACGAATACGTGCATCTACCAATGAAACTGGCGTCTGTATAATTTTTATAAGACAGGCCTTACGCCTTAAAAAGGTGGCAATTTTTGATATTAAGTCATAGGCTTCCTTTATATTCCGTATTTCAAATCATAATGAAGAAAAGCAGTGATATATTTCTTACATGGTGTTTGCTTGTTTTAAAGCTTGTTCTGAGGCCAAATCAACGGCTTGAATGCACTAGCACCCCCGCCATGTATGATTATTTCTTTGGTTTGTTGGACATTATTTTGTTATTTTATTTTCAGCAGCATGCAATCCAATTAAGGAGAGGCATGGGCATTGGGTGGGTCTGTTGTATTGCACGGTGCTATGGCAAAAAAGGTTTCCGTTGAGACCATGCTAAGACCGCACAGAATGATAATTATTCTGTTGATGTTCACCTTCGAAGATTGTTAGTGAGCCGTATTCAGCAACAATTATAACCTTGTTAACCTTGTTAACCT
>DDED01000076.1:0-4112 GCA_002336035.1 Cellvibrionales bacterium UBA1963 | reverse complement strand
TTAACCTTGTTAACCTTGTTAACCCGTGATCACTCTTGTTGAACGATGCTTGGTTTAAGCGTCATAGCGTCATGAACCCCGAATAGATAAGATATGGCCGGCGTGATAATTCTGGCAACGTAAAAGAGTTGCGGTGCCGATTAGTAGCCTGTATTTGTGAGTTACTTGTTAGAAATAAGGTAGATTACGTCCCCTGTCACGTGAATGTGAGATTGTTGCTCTGTTGGCAGGCGCTCACCACTCATGGTAAAGGCTGTTATGTCTTGGCCTTGCTCTACTTGGGTAGTGCTTCCTGTAGTCCATATTGCCTCGACTAAAGCGTTATCGGTTTCTACTTTAAGGCGATACAGGCCATTGTTTTCGTTATAGCTTTTAGTAATACCGCCGTCTAATGTTTGTATGAGAAATTTGAAGCAGTAGTAAGCCTTTCTTTTAACGATAGTCCCATCAAGGTCGTTGATAAGCCCATAACCCGGTGCTATCAGCTGATGCCAATAACATTTCATCACTTTTCCTGATGCAATCATTATTAAGTAATATCTAACCATGTAAGCCGCTTGTAGGCGCTCATTGACCATGCAGTCACCTTGAGCTGGGGCCCATTTACCCATTCCCTCAAGCGGCCAATTAACCTCCGTAATATAAAATCGATTATCACTTTTTGGACTGATTTTCATTAAATCGTAGCTTATGTTTATTTTTGATAACGTGTCAAAGCCAAATTGTTTGTTTTCAGGTGCGCCACGACGATCAACATACAGTTGAGATGCAACGCCGTCATAATGAATATTATTAAAGTGGAACAGTGAGCGTGAAAAGAAGGGCAGGTCGAAATCAATAATATTGCCACCTAACAAATTAATAGAAGGGTAGTGAGTGTCTTTTATATTCTGCGCAATCTTAAAAAATGCAAAGTATTCATCTTGACTTGTGAACGCCCATTTTTTTCGGTTAACAGCATTGCCAATCTGAAAGGTAGACACTGTCGTATTCAGTTGTTTGAAAATAGCGGTTAAACGTTTCTTCGTTAATTGGCTATTATTAATGTGGTGACGGTCTTGTAAAATCACAACGAGGAGATCGTATTTTTGAAAGGCGCTTATAAATTCATAATAACTTTCGATATGGTCAAAGTCGGCCAATGGTATTCTAATAGAAAGGTTGTTTACCCCTAAGTCAGCGACCATGGCACGTAATGCTTTAATATCGACTTGGTTTCGATCGGTAGTAATGTTGTCAAGATTAATACACAGGCCAATACTGTCTATTGTCTGTCCTACTGTCACTCTCTTTTTAAATAACGATAAGGGCATCAATAGAGGGAGGATAACGGCCGTTGTTAGTAACTTAAGGCTTGATAAGCTAGCAATTAAATTAACGTTATTTCTTACCTCTTGATCTCTAATTACATACGGTTGGTCAGAGTAAGGATCCCATGGAAATAAAGACGGAGATAGCCTTTTTCTTTTAAGAAAAAACTGCTTAATCTTGCGTTTTCGTTCAAAGTAGTCGTTGGTCTTTTTTACGGCCAGCGCTAGCTCATGATAGGCTTTTTCAGGTGTTATATCGGTCAGTTTTGCGTATTCATTCGCAAAAAGAGCTGTAGTTTCAGGCGTGGAGCTAAGGCGTGAAAAGTTTTTCACGCCTATTGTCGATGACACCTTACCAAATTTCATTCGATTGATGTCAAAGAGGCAAAATTCGTAGCTATTATTTTTCTTTGTTATGGCTATATTGCCTAAGCTGTAATCGAGATGCAGAACTCCTTTTTGATGCAATTGAAAAGTAAAGAGCGAAAACTCATGGAGTATTTGAGTTTGGCTAGCTGTTTTACCGCTCATCACGTCACGAATGAGAAAGTCGTAGACAGCCAAACCTGATATAAAGTAACTTTCGCATAAACGAAAACCTTTAAATATTTCAATATACCCCAGCGGCTTAGGTGTATTAATAGAAAGTGAATTGAGGTTTGCGGCGTACTCGAAAGACCGCTGCGCCTTACTTGTTCGAAAAAAACGGTAGATAAAACCTTGTATTATATTGGGTGGCTTAAATGATTTTATAACGGTACTTTGGCCGTTTATACTGACTTTTTTAATAGTATTTCTGCTGTCTTGAATGGTATCTGTTGAGTCTGAAAATAATTGTTGTAGCTTGTCTACAGATAGGTCCTGCCCAGCAAATTCATTGGCAAACTGGACGTGCGCGATCCGGTTGTCGCTTAGATTTATTCTTATCATTTTGAAATTATTGTCTGATGCAATAGTTCGTTAAACAAATGTAAATACGGGCTATTTGGTGATAGGGCATTCATCAATTGCTTTTTCCTATTGTACTTTGCGCCTATTATTTCATTCATAACTTTTTTAACCTTTCTTAAACAGGAGCCGCTTCATATAGAGTGTATGTCTATACGAGGGTCAAATTTTCCCAACAGTCTTGACTTACAAAAATAAGCCTTCGAATTATCGACTATTTAGCGGCCCGCTTGACTATTGTAAGGTGACGGACCGTCTTGTGCATTTGTTTCTTAAGGGCGGTTAATTTATAAGTTGGTTGCATAATTGATCTTATCACAGCGTAACTGCGAGCTCGACACCGTCATTTTGGGATTATGTCGTAGTCATCCAGTGTTTAACTCTGGTGTTCTTTAAATATCTAGTGATTCACTGCATAAATCAGATTGATATTCTTTAAGAAATTGACGTCAATTATCGTCGGGCATATTATTGTTTGTTAAGAACTCGATGCTGCTTAGATCGATAAATGAGCGGCCAACCGGTGTATTTTTAGCGACTAAGACGAATGTCATTTTTCTAATTATGCAAAAAGTCTTCTGACCTTTGTCGATTTTATGTGTAGATTTGGATGACAGGCATTGATATTCAGACGCTTAATAATCAATTTTTTTACTGCGGTTGCTTCAAAGACACACCTGCAAATATAATAGTCTGTATGCAGACTATTTATTAATAGATGCTTCCAATCGGTAACAATTGAAATGCAAGAAAGAACTGTCTAACAACATGGTGTGCAGGTAAATTTGCAGCGGTGGGTTTGCGTGCAATGCTTATAAAAGTGTTATTATAAAGCTGAGTTTAGTCCACAGTTTTATACCCGTTATGGTTTGTTTAATACTGTTACACCTCGCTTTGGCTCAGCAAATAACGTTAACTATAAAAGTCACATGCCGATAGTGTAGCCGCCATCAACGGGCAGTGTTTGACCAGTAATCCAGCTAGCCGCTGGCGACGTCAGAAATAGCACCGCGCCAGCAATATCGTCAGCTTGTCCAGCGCGCTTTATACCTTGGCGAGCAAAGGTGGCTTTCATCATTTCATCCATATGATCAATGACGTAAGCAGTGAGGTTTGATCGCGTTAATCCTGCGGCAACAGCATTAGATCGAATGCCATCTTTGCCCCAACTCATGGCCATTGTTTTCATAAGTTGAACTAAGCCGGCCTTAGCGGCGCCATAGGCTGGCGTCATCTCTAGACCGAAATAAGATGTCATTGAGGCGATGCCGATAATGCTTGCGCCGCCCTCAAATTCACTGGCGGCCAGCTTATTTTTGCAGGCTTGGCTTAAATGAAACACAGAGGCTAAATTGATATCGATCGATTGGTCAAAGCCTTCGCTAGACCATTCATCTGTCTGGGTACCACCTGCGTTATTGATAAGAATATCAAGTTGATCTAATGAGTCGGCTAAAGTGCTTAAGGCCTTTCTATCCAGCATGTCTAGCTGCCGATAATCCATGTTTTTTATATCGCTATCATAATCACTGGCAGTCGCTTGACGGCCAGTGATTATGACCTTAGCGCCAGCCTCCCTGTAGGCCTGCGCGATGCCTAGCCCTATGCCATTTGAGCCGCCTGTGACGAGTACAGTGGCGCCAGAATAATCGTATGAAATTCGTGTGAACATGAATGAACCTTATATAAACGGAGAGTAAATTGGCTTTAATATGATTTATTTATTTATCTATTATAATCACTATCTATGCATGCGAGTATCGCCTGTGATTACGTTCATGTAAAATAATCATAAGAGGTGGCCTTATGTCCAAAGATATCCAAGTGGCGCTTAATTTGCGTCCCATTGACCAA
>DDED01000163.1 GCA_002336035.1 Cellvibrionales bacterium UBA1963 | reverse complement strand
TTACCACGCCGCAGGTTTCCGTTAAACCATAGGCAGTAACAACCGATTCAAAGCCTAACTCGTTACGCATTTTATCGACCAAAGCTACGGGCACAGCAGCCGCGCCTGTAACCGCTAAACGCAAGCTAGAAAGATCGTAGTCATCGCGATTAGGATGCGCTAAAATGGATTGATAGATAGTTGGTGGGCCAGGCAACATCGAGACCTTATCTTGCTCAATCTGAGCTAACACCTTATCTAAATCAAAAGTTAAAACCGGTAAGATTTTCGCCCCCTGAATAATGGCGGCTAACCAACCAGCTTTATAACCAAATGAATGGAAAAACGGATTAATAATTAAATAATTGTCGCTACTGCGAAGTCCTACCGTATTACTCCAATGCGTAAAGCATTCAATATTTTGACCGTGCGCACTAATCACACCTTTAGGCTTACCAGTAGTACCCGAAGTAAACATGATATCCATAGTGTCTGTTGGCAACAATGACGCTGCGCGCTGCTCAGCATGCAAAGGCTTTACTTGACTGGCTAACGACATAAATTTCTGCCATGGCATCAATTTACCAACATCGTGATGGCTCGTCTCCTTTTCAGACTCACGCAATAAAATCATTTTTTCTAATGCGGGCATTGCTTGATCTGCTAGCAGCTGCGGATAATCAATGCCTAAAAAACCAGCCACAGTCAATAAAATTTTGGCGCCACTATTATTAATGACAAACGCCGCTTCACTGCCTTTCATACGCGTGTTAATTGGCACTAAAACGCCACCCGCTGAATGCAGACCAATCGCGGCAATCACCCACTCAGCGATATTGGGCGCCCAAATGGCCACTCTATCGCCTTTCTCTATCCCCGCAGCCATAAATGCTTGGCAAGCGTTTACTCGTAGAGCGTTTAATTGATTAAACGTAAACTGCTGATGCGATTCTTGAATCGCAACCGCGTCGCCATATTGCTCAGCTGCATTGATAACTAACTGAGGTAGGGTCATGTGTGTCACTGGTTTCATTCGCCTCTTTTGGGGGGTGGGGGCATAAACTTATCTGTCGATATGTTAAGGGTATACTGGCTTAGTAGCCATTACAAAAAATCCAGTCAAATCTATTTAAGGCCAGTCGCTTCAAATACCATTTAAACCAAGGCACGAAGATCAAATTTACCGGCGGCTACGAGTTTTTTTTTGGCGGATTTAGGCAATTTCTTAATCATTGACTCAGCTTTACTGGCCTGTGAACGATCAGCCATCGATTGCTGAAAAACTACGCGTAGAGGACCTTTGCCACGCAAGGCTTTTGCACCTTTAGTACGGTCATGTTGATGCTCATCAACGCGTCGGTCTACATCGGTGGTAATCCCTGTATACAAACGACCATCCGCATACTCAATCATATAAAGTGACCATTGACTGGCTGTCATTGACACATCACCTAAATCAACCCATTTATGAAAGTAATTGCCACTGTTGCTGATCACCCTCGCCATTACTCACGGCGCGTTGATCTTGCTCCAGTTTAATCAAATGCGCTAACAAAGATAACTTTGCAAAACTGTGCAGTGACTGATCGACATCGTCATAAACTAACGGAACAAGCTTAAGCAATGAAATACTGGAACGAGCAGATAATTTTTCAATCACTTTTGCCTCACGACCCAGACGATGGTCAACCAGCCAGTTAATGGTTTCTAATGGAAAATCCATTAGTTCACCATGGGCAGGCCCAATTTTTTTTAATGGGTAAGAAGCCAGTAGTTGCAGCGATTCAATGTAGGCTTTCATATCGCCGCTGGGCGGAACTATGACCACAGTCGAACCATTCATAATGTGATCACCCGCCAGCAAAATACCTTCTTCTTCAAGTAAAAAACACAGATGATTGCTGACATGCCCTGGCGTATGTATAGCACGCAGAGTAAAGTTATCGCCTGTAATTCGTTCATCATGGGTCATATGCCATTGCGGTTGAAACGTTTCATCTTGAAACATCGTATCTTCTGGCAGCATACCGACCACTTCTGCCCCAGTTGCCAAGGCTATAGGCGCAACTGCAGGCGAATGGTCAGGATGGGTATGAGTGGCAACTACCCATTTAATTTTATCGCCTACCGCATCAAGTATGGCATCAATATGTGACTGCTCTAATGGGCCAGGGTCAACAACCGCGACTTCGTCTTCACCAAGAATATACGTATTGGTTCCTTCATCGGTCATAGGGCCTGGGTTGGGTGCGGTAATCCGACGAAGACGCTCGCTTAAACGAACAACCTTACCATGTGGGAGTGTTGACATAAGAGCTGGCCTTTTAGTTAAAAAAACGCATTTATTCACAACCTGAAATATGAGCAATCGGGTCGACTTCGGCTAAATAGTCGACGCCGTCAATTTCAAACCCAAACAACTGCATAAATTCACGCTGATAACCCGCAAAATCTGTAATGTCCATTAAATTTTCCGAATTGACCTGCTGCCAAAGCGACTCTACTTGAATTTGAACATGCTCGGCTAATTCGAGGCGATCAGCACGGAACCGTCCCTCTTTATCTTGATAGGCGTGATCGGCATAAAGGCTCTCTTTTAAAAGACCGTAGACTTGTTCGATACAACCCTCATGGGTGCCTTCAGCCTTCATAATTTTAAACAATAAAGCCAAGTAAAGCGGCATTACAGGAATAGCAGAGCTGGCCTGAGTAACGACAGCCTTTAATACGGATACTCGCGCATCGCCCTGTAAAGGCGCTAAACGCTGACGGATAGATCTCACCCGAGCATCTAAATCTTGCTTTGCTTGACCTATCGTGCCGTGCCAATAAATATCCCAAGTAATTTTTTCACCAATATAGGTATAAGCAGTCGTTTTAGCGCCCTCCGCTAAAACGCCAGCATTCGCTAAAGCGTCAATCCACATCTCCCAATCTTCGCCACCCATCACGGCAACAGTGTTTGCAATTTCCTCTTCGGTAGCCGCCTCAATAGTCACTTCTTCAATAATTTTCTTGTCGGTATTGACACAGCGCTGGGTAACGCTTTTGCCAATAGGCTTTAAGGTTGAGCTAAAGACCTCACCTGTTTTGGGGTGCTGCCGACGAGGAGATGCCAAACTATAAACCACTAAATCGACCTGACCTAAATCAGCTTTAATTGTGTCGATCACCTGTTGCTTAATAGGGTCTGAAAAGGCGTCTCCATTAATGCTTTTTGCGTATAAACCCTCGGCTTCGGCATAGCGGTGAAATGCGGCCGAATTGTACCAACCAGCGGTACCAGGCTTCCTTTCAGTGCCGGGCTTTTCAAAAAAAACCCCTAAAGTGCTGGCATTAGCGCCAAATGCAGCGCTGATACGAGACGCCAAACCATAACCGGTTGAAGAGCCTATGACTAAAACCCTTTTAGGATGATTACTGATCGCACCCGCCTGCTTAACATATTCGATTTGACGCTTAACGTTGGCATCACAACCGGTGGGATGGGTGGTTACGCACATAAATCCACGCACCTTTGGTTTAATTATCATGATTAACCCTTATAGAATTCATTTTTAGCAAACTTAGGCCCAGATTATATCAATTACACGCGTTGAAAGCGCCTTAAAAGCTTTATAATGTAAAGCAACCACCAAAAAATATAAATTTTAAGGATAAACGTGTCTGAAATCATTCCTACGCAAGCTGATGAAATCAGTAAGGTGCTTCGCCATACCACGCCTCAGGCCTGGGTCGACGCGGTGATGGCTAATTTTAATACCTTTTTGCAAGATCACGCGGCTGCAGAGAAAAAAGCTTCAAGCATGGCCATGTCCATGATTTCGCACTACCCTGACAAAATAAAGTTAATCGAAGCCATGACGGAGCTTGCAGTAGAAGAGCTCAGTCATTTTCGTGAAGTGGTTAAGTGGTTGCACCGCCGTCACTTAACGCTAACAGCCGACAGTAAAGATCATTATGTTATTGCTATGCGACAGCATATGCGCAACGGGTCGGAGGTTTACCTATTAGACCGGCTGATTATTGCTGCCGTGATCGAGGCGCGAGGCTGTGAAAGATTTGGGCTTGTTGCAACAGCGTTGCCTGCAGGCCCATTGCAACACTTTTACCGCGCCATCACTCGATCTGAATACCGTCATTATGAGCTTTTTATCGAATTGGCTTATGAATACTTTCCTGTCGACACAGTCAATGAACGACTCGACTTTGTGCTTAACGCTGAAGCTGAAATTGCCGCGCAACTCGATATTCAAGCCGCTCTTCACTAATGCAACCAATGACTATTAGGCAATAAAGACACCGATGAGCGGAAAATACTTACAGAACTACGCTGAGCCCGAAATTCACGCACTTAAGGCCATAAGCACTGTTTTTCTGCATTGCATTTGCATTCCTGTATTTGATGAGCCGATCAACTTTATTCAGCGAATAATTACTTTTATCGAAGAGCAACCTGCAAGCCTCGTTATTATTGTATTAAATCAACCAAGCCACAGTGGAAATATTGGCTATCGCTGCAACGAAAATAATCTCGCCTGTCGCCAAATATTGCAACAAACCGGCCAACTTCTTTGGAGCAACAATAATCTACAATTGTTAAACTACGGCAACAGCAGTGCCATACTTTTGGTCGATCGATTCAGCAGAGGATTAACGATCCCGCCGCATCAAGGCGTTGGGTTAGCCCGAAAGATTGCTGCCGATTTAGCCTTACAACTAATAACACAGCAGACAATTAACTGTCCTTGGATTTATTCAACCGATGCCGACGTGCGGTTACCAGAGGATTACTTCACCTTACACGAACAAAAAAAACAAGACAACGTCGCAGCATTTACTGCAAATTATAAGCACATACCTACTGAAAATAATGAGATATTTCAAGCGACTCAACTCTACCAAGAACGGCTCGACAGCTATGTTAATGGTTTGCGCTATGCTGGCTCTCAATACGCCTACCACTCTCTTGGCAGCACACTGTGCATTAACAAAAAAAACTATATACAGGTTAGAGGGTTCCCAAAACGCGCCGCTGGAGAAGACTTTTATCTACTGAATAAACTGCGTAAGACCGGCTTAATAATCTGCCCTAAGCAACCCATAATTAACATAGAGAGTCGGCAGTCCAACCGCACACCATTTGGCACGGGCCCTGCTGTGAATGAAATTTTACTGTCAACTGATGATGACAAAAAAGCCATCCTTTATCACCCAGAATTATTTTGCTTTCTTAAAAAATTACTTTGCTGGTTAAAATTATTATCAACGGAGGCAAATAATTGGTCGCGCGAGCAACAATGGCAGAGCCACTTAGTACACAGCGAAATCTTTTTAAAAGGCGAGCAAGACCTTATTATTCGATCACTGGATGCCTTGAAATTTGCCAAAGCAATGAAGCACTGTTTAGCGCAAAGTCGCGATTCAAAAACTTTTGACCGACAAATGCATGACTGGTTTGATGCCTTTAAAACGTTAAAGTTTCTGCACTTCATAAGAGAGCGTAGCGAATTTAAAAATATTTCAAGTGCGCGGTATCACCAACTCACTACAAAAACTAAATTTTAAATGCCAAAGATGCTATCGCTAGGTAATCTGGATCTCGCTGCTCTTGCTTAGCGTGCATCGACTCAATCAAATCAGTGTTGCGAAACATGCCTGCTTGCCAAGTCGCGGTGTAATGTAAGCCTTCGTCAACCCCGTGATTACGCCCATAATTGAGAAGTTCTTTAGTTCCCGTAACAGTCAGCGGTGAGTTTGAGGCAATGACCTGAGCGATCGCCATCACGGCTGTCATCATCGATGATTGATCAGGGTAAACCGCATTAACAAACCCTGACTGTAGCGCCTCTTGAGCCATCATCTTTCGGCTGGTATAAGCCAATTCACGGACTAAGCCTTCAGGCATTAATTTTGGCAATCGCTGCAATGTTCCAAGGTCAGCAACGATGCCAAGCTGAGTCTCTTTGATAACAAAAAAACTGTCTTCTGTGCAATAGCGACAATCAACGGCAGCCGTCATATCAACACCACCACCAATACACCCGCCTTGAATGGCCGCTAAAACGGGTAACCGGCACTGTTCTAAGGCATTAAATACCGCTTGTAATTGTAAGATCCAACGTCGTAATGCTTCTGCACTGCGAGCCGGTTCGCCATCATCGGCCTCCTCGACATTGGCGAAAACCGACAGGTCCATTCCCGCGGTGAAATGCTTACCTGTGGACGATAAAACAATGACTCTCGCAACAGAAGCGTTATCAATAGCATAAATAATTTTAGGCAGCTCAAGCCAGAAATCTTGATTCATAGTGTTAAAATCATCAGGTCGACAAAGTTCAAGGTGAGCGACATGATCGACCACCATCACATTAAACGCCGATAGGTTTTGTAACTCAGGCAAATTCATAGTTGTCTCGCAGGGTTATACGTTAGGCTTCAGTCGGTATTCACTAGGCGATACGCCGTACCAACTCTTAAATGCTTTTGAAAAAGTCGCCTGATCACTATAACCCAATAAAAGCGTAATTTCAGCCATCCCTAGGCGTTTATCACTTAGATAACGAACCGCTAGGTGGAATCTCACACCTTGTAATACCTGTGAAAATTGAGTGCCTCTGTCGCTTAATCGTCGCTGCAGTGTTCGACGGGAGACATTAAGATCTGCGGCAACACGGTCAAGGTTAATCTCGCCTTCAGGCAAGTATTGGCTGATAGAACGTCGCAAGGAACCTAAAAAAATATCAGTCGAGTCTTGCGAATCAAACAGATTGTCAAATCGATGCATGTCGCTCGAACCCTCGCCAAAGAACTGCTCAATGAGGGGATAATTAAGTATTTTACGATCAAAATAAAGGCAACTTGTTGGCTGATCAAATCGCAAATGATGACCAAAAGTTGCTTGCAATCGTGTAATATCAGCTGGGCGAGGGTAACTAAAATGGGCCTCTAAAATGGGAATGGAGACAAAGCATAACGAATTAAAGACCAATGCCGTAACAGCAAGCATCTCATCACTTAAATGGCGTTGTTGCTTTGGCCCATCAGCGAGCGGCAACCACTCGATAATAATTGAATCGCGGTGCTTCCGAGTCCGCATTTCACCAATATCGCCCTTAAGCTTTAAAAAACTGGGCATCAAATTAAGATAATCACGGACATCTTGACAAATGTTGCACATGTAAAGCTGTAAATTCAGGCCCGTCAAAAAGCTAATACGACCAACCGTTAGCCCAAGATCAGGATTATTTGTAGCTTTTTCCGCATAGGCGTAGACATCAAATAAGGCTTTAACTGGAAAACGATAATCCACTTGTCGAAGCAATGCTTCATCAAGATCGGCAGCTATTAACAAATCACGTCGCGACACACCAAATTGCTCGGCCGCACAAAAAACTGCGTTCAAGGTGCCGCTAAAAACTGTCAGTGATTTATTCATCAGAAATGCCGTGGACTGGGTTAATTTTCATAATACCATAGACAAGGAGCACATTTAGCCACCGCGGTTGTTCTCTCAATAACCGGACCTTAACGGCATATTTAATCGATAAATCACTGTTTATTTTACTCATCATTAAAGACCGAACAAAACAAGCTTATACGCATGGTATAAAGATCTGCAATACTAATGCCTAAATTAGCGTGCTATTTCTTCAGATCGAGGCGTTAACCATAAGCATTTAAGCCACCCATACACCAATGACACCCATCAATCATCGATCAACTGTTTTTTTTGCTGGCATGAAATGCATTTCATCGTTAAGATTGACTTGAATACAAACTTTACTGCTTGATAAATACCACTTAATGAATCTCAAAAAGTATTGCCAAGTACGTCATTAATGGCTGACGAGCGACAAACGCACTGGCTTTTTTCTACGGCTCAGTTGGTTTTAAAGGCTAAGCCAGTTTATTGCCCGATTAAAAAAATAACTAAGTCCAAAAAACATAACAAGCCAATATCAACACCCCTTATTAAAAGCACTATGACACAGGTTTACATCAAGGCGGATCATGAATAAAAAACAACAAATGCTTGATCAAGCTATCGCCAATGAGACGGTAATGAATATTGGTGAAAACACCATACTCCCCGCCGAGGCGAGCAATATTGAGGATGAACGTTTACATCGTAAGCAACGCTTAACGGCAGCACTAAGGCTGTTTGGTAAATTCGGCTTCGATGAGGGTGCCGCCGGTCATATAACGGTAAGAGACCCTGAGAATACAGACTGTTTCTGGGTCAATCCTATGGGGGTTTCTTTTAAGCAAGTCAAATTATCCGAACTATTATTGGTCAACCACGACGGTGAAGTGCTTGAGGGGAATGGCTTTTTAAATGGGGCTGCTTTCACTATTCACAGCCATATACACCGCGCACGCCCCGATGTTATCGCCGCCGCACACTCACACTCTATTTATGGAAAGAGTTGGGCTGCGCTTGGCCGCCCTCTCGACCCAATTTCACAAGATGCCTGTGCTTTTTTCAATGACCACTCTGTCTTTGAAGATTTTAACGGGGTTGTCCTCGACATGGACGAAGGTGAAGCCTTAGCCAAGGCCTTAGGCCAAAATAAGGCTTGTATTTTGCAAAATCACGGCCTTATTACCGTTGGAGAATCAATCGAATCTGCCGCATGGTGGTATTTCACTATGGAAAGATCTTGTCAGGCACAATTATTAGCTGAGGCTGCAGGCAAACCTAAAATCATCGGTGATGCCATCGCTAAAACAACCTACGACACGGTGGGTAGCGAGCTGGCTGGTTGGTTTAGCTTTCAACCTTTATACAATACCATTATTGCAGAACAGCCTGAAATGTTTGATTAGTGGTTATGCAGCCTTTTTAAGCAAACCATCAAAATCATGGCTCATTTTTAAAAAGAGTACAAAGAATTAACCCGCTCTTCCTTGTCTTTAATAGCCACAGGCAGTATTTTCTTATCAATGCATACTTTCCCACTATCTGATCAACAATAAGAGACGTTTATGACCGACTTTACCGCACCTTGCGAAGAAAAAATTACCCAAGATGACGAAGCCATAGCTGCGGCCATAGAACACACGAGCATACCGGCCTTGATGATGTCAATGATTCATATGTCAGGTGATGCTAGCTTAATGGATGCAGAGATAAAACCAGGCATGGCTTTTATGGGCGAGATACAAGGTTTTCTAAGCGCCGAACATCAATCTGATATCCGCCAGCAAGCCCTCAAAATCATTTGTGAATACCGAGACCGTGGTTGCACATTACCAGAGGCACCCGAGAAGTCTGTGATTCATAAAATGATGCAATTCATTGTCGGTGATGACGTTGCTGAAGAATATATCGACATGATGATTGAAGATACCAGTATCTACGGTAAGGACGAGCGGACTTTTAGCTGGAACAAACCCGTCAATGATAATGATAAGAAAAATTTTAAAGTATTAGTGATCGGTGCAGGCCAGTCCGGTGTGTTAGCGGGTATAAGACTCAATGAAGCTGGCGTCAGCTATACGATCGCTGAAAAAAATACGGGGGTTGGAGGTACCTGGTGGGAGAATAATTACCCAGGGGCACGCGTTGATGTTGCTAATCACTTTTACTCGTACTCATTTGAGCCTAACCATGATTGGCCCGAACATTATTCGCGACAACCTCAATTAGCAGCTTACTTTGATCGTTGCGCTGATAAATACGATGTGAAAAAAAACATTCAGTTCGAAACGGAAGTTATCTCTGCGACATACATTTCAGATAGCGCGCATTGGTCGGTTGTTCTACGCACTGCAAATGGAAAAGAAACTACTGAATTGTACAATGCGGTTATTAGCAGCGCTGGACAATTAAATCGTCAGAAGTATCCTGATATAGAAGGTATTAATAGCTTTAAAGGCAAAGCTTTTCATTCATCACGATGGAACTGGGATCTCGACCTTAAAGGTAAACGAGTGGCTGTTATTGGCACTGGCGCTAGTGCGTTTCAATTAGTGCCTGAAATTGCAAAATCTGCCGGTCACGTGACCGTTTATCAGCGCTCTCCTAACTGGATGTTCCCCAACGATCGCTACCATGAAACGGTCGCTGAAGGAAAGATATGGTCGCTGAAAAATCTTCCGTACTACGGTCGCTGGTATCGTTTCTTGCACTTTTGGATGACGGCCGACAAAACTCATCAACTGCTATTCACTGACCCGAACTGGGAACACAAAGATCGTGCGATCAGTGAAGCCAATGATTTTACCCGCATTATGTTTACTGACTATTTAAAAGCACAATGTGGTGATGACGCTGAACTATTAGAAAAAGTATTGCCAACTTATCCGCCAATGGGTAAACGCACCTTACAAGACAATGGTAGCTGGCTAGGCGCATTAAAACGAGAAAACGTAACCCTTGTCACTCATAGCGTTACCGCCGTCAATGAAAGCGGTGTGGTTGATGAAACCGGCGCAGCTATTGAGGTTGATATTATTGTTTATGCGACCGGATTTCACGCTTCACGCTTTTTATGGCCGATGAAAATCACAGGGAAAAACGGCATTGACCTGCATGAGCAATGGCAAGACGACCCCAAAACAAACTTAGGCATTACTACGCCAAACTTTCCTAACTTCTTCTGCGTCTATGGCCCTGGAAATAACTTAGGGCACGGTGGCAGTTTAATTTTTTATTCTGAATGCCAAGTTCGTTATATTCTTGAATGCTTTAAAACATTATTAGAAAATGGCCATAAGAGCATCGAGTGTAAACCTGAAGCTAGCGAAGCTTACTATCAAAAGTTTACTGAGGCTGCGGATAAAACCGTTTGGGCGCACGAAGGAATGGATAACTGGTATAAAAATAAAAGCGGCAAAGTTGTCACGACTTCGCCGTGGCGCTTAATCGATTTCTGGCAGTGGACCAAACAACCAGACCTCAGTGAGTTTACATTGGACTAATGGGCCGACGAAATCTGTTCAGCAGTCATCACTGTTGGTTTCGGTAATAGCAAGAATAACACCATAACAGACAACGTTAGGAGTGTAACTGCATAAAAGACTGCAGAGTAATTACCAAAATGGTTGTAACTCCAACCTGCCAATGGGGCACCCACTAAACCGAACGGTAGAAACAATGGCATCTGGCCACCAATGACTCGACCTATGTTGGCAGAATCAAAATAGCAACTATTGAGAATGGGGTGCATTGGCAGCATCCCTCCTCCGCCAAAACCTATTAACAAACCAGCCATTAACAACACTAAATATTGGTCACTAAAAATCAATAAACTAATCCCGGTTGCGCTTACCGCGACAATCCCAGCACTAAAAAACCGAATATATGATCGATATCGATCAA
>DDED01000195.1:8457-14651 GCA_002336035.1 Cellvibrionales bacterium UBA1963 | reverse complement strand
TCAGCGCCATCAAGGACATCTACAGCGTCCCGCCCTTCAGGATTAAATGCGCTCTCTTGAATAACGGTGGCAGTGTTAATCACTTGGCGCAAAGTGGCACGATCATGAACAATTTCAGCATAAGCCCGGATATTTGCTGCGGAAGGTGTGCTCTCGGCAAGATCTGCTAAATAAGACAGTCCACCCGCCGATTCTAATAATGAACGGTTCTGCAGAGCTTCTGCCAAGGTAATCACATCTAACGGTTCACTTGCTTCAGCTAAACGAGCCATCTCAGTAAATATATGGCTGTGTTTGCTGTAATAAAAATCACGCGAGGTCACCATTTCAGAAACAGCGTCCCATGCCGTTTCTGACAGCATAATACCGCCAAGTAAGGATCGTTCAGCCTCGATTGAGTGGGGAAGCGTCTTTAGACTTACCATATCCGAGGCAAAACTCTGTTTATGCGCAGCGGGATAGTCCTCTGCAAAATGCTCGCCCATGCCCTCATTCATCGCTGGTGCTTGATCGGGGAAATCTGCCTCATCTATTGGCGGTGGGGGCGTTGTGAACGTTTGATCAGACACGGGATTCCATTATTAAGTTTACGGTTAATGCGATAGGCGCAACATAAGAACCCCTATAATACCCGAGATAAGACTGAAAATAACCTCAACCATCCACTATATTATCGAGATTGATCGAACATGCACTTTTTCCTCGCACATCTGACGAGCTCAATATATATAACGTATATTATTTTTTAACATACCATTCACTGGATGAATGACTCCTGCGGTGTTCATGACGCTCAGGTATAAAAAAAGCGCTGAACGCCAAAGGCAGTCAACGCTTTCATCTGTAGGTTATACGCATAACCTTGTATCAATGATGGCTAGGCAGAATTAAGCCTCAGCGACCACCGCAATGCTGACATCGACCGTCACATCACTATGAAACTGAAGAGTAATCTCGTACGCACCCACTTCGCGAATCGCACCGGTGGGCATCCTTACTTCTGACTTTTGAATATCATGACCTGCCGCGGTAACAGCATCGGCGATATCTTTAGTGCCAATAGAGCCAAATAACTTGCCCTCATCTCCGGCGTTCGCTTCAATGGTTAACGACAACTCTTTCATTGCCTCACCACGCGTTTGCGCGGCAGCGAAAGACGCATCGGCCGCAGCTTGCAGCTCGGCTCGGCGAGATTCAAACTCAGCGATACTCGCCTCAGTGGCTTGAACAGCTTTACCATGAGGAATTAAAAAATTGCGGCCAAAGCCGGATTTAACCTTTACTTTATCGCCTAGGTCACCTAACTTTGTCACTTTCTCAAGTAAAATAACGTCCATTACTCATACCTCTATTCTTTAAATATCTCAGCAATTAACTGCCAAAAAGGAAACATTATCATTTTATCGAGGACGAATTATCGATCTCGACGCGGTGTTGTCACCTCAGCCGGTAATTACAAATCAAACCGTTTGTAATCAACCCGCAAGGGGACGTCTTAAATCTACTGCGTTATCTACCATTACTAACAACATTAATAGCGGTATTGTTGGCGCGAAGCTTATAAGTAGAACATAAAAGCCTATCAACCACTGCGTACCGAATTGCTTGATTGCAATGATGCCATGCACTAATGCAATACCCGCCACAATAAAGGGCATCAAAAATAACCACCCCCAATGCTGATACCCTTCAATATTTGAACAAGCAATCAACGCTAACAGTAAAACTAAAATATTGACTTTAGTTAGACGCAACTGGTGAATTTCTTGTTGTAATCCACCAGGATTATACAGTTTTGATTGCCAACTTCGTGCAATAAAAATGCTTATCAAACTCAACATTTGCTGAACTAAGGCGATGTTTGCCACCAAGTAATTAGCATCTAATGTTGGTATCTGTGCGATCAGCTGCTCAGATGACGCTTGAGTACCGGCTTCACTGGCTGAGGCCAACAATTGCGACTTAAACGACTCAAGTGCCTGCTCAGCGACCAATAAAAGCTGGCTGACATATTCGCTGCCTGCTGTTACCAGTATCATTGCCCATAAGGCAGTGATAAAAGGTGCCACGCAAAGCATTACATTCCAGCTTCTGCTTAATCGCAGTATCTGAGCCATAGCCACACAGGCAATGATCGTGCTCAGTGGAACTATATTGCCTTTTACCGCCCAAAGCGATGAAACAATTAAAAGCGGTAATACATATTTACTTGCCGATGAGATCCCCGAGCGCAAAATGACCAGCGCAACGGCTGCGGAGCCAAGTACCGCAATCAATAAGGTGAGCAACATCATCAGGCGTTACACGCCAACAACTATTGATGGCTGTCCGTATAAGGAACCAATGCAAGATACCGTGAGCGCTTAATCGCAGTTGCAAGTTGACGCTGATATTTTGCTTTAGTGCCCGTAATACGGCTAGGAACAATTTTACCTGTTTCTGAAATATATTCTTTTAATACATCAAGGTCTTTGTAATCGATGTAATCAACACCTTCTGCGGTGAAGCGACAAAATTTTCTACGGCGAAAAAAACGTGCCATGATTGACTCCTAATCTTTTTATCTCAAAAAGCGAATTTACTCGCTGGATTGACCGGTTTCGGGAGAGGCTGCGGTTGATGCAGTCACAGCTTCCGGCGCTTTTTCAACTGCCGGTGCTTTTGTCTCATTCGAGGCAGAACGAGCATCGTAGCGTGCTTTGCGTTCTCGCTGCTCGGTTTCGGCTTTCATAATGGGCGACTCTTCCGTGACCGCTGCATCCAGTCGAATCACTAAGTTACGAATAACGGCGTCGTTATATTTAAAGTTAGTGGTTAATTCTTCAAGCGCCTCTTGACTCGTCTCGACATTCATCAAAACATAATGGGCTTTGTGGATTTTATTAATAGGGTAAGCTAGCTGGCGTCGCCCCCAATCTTCCAAACGATGGACGGTGCCGCCGTCTTTATTGATCGCTGCAGTATAACGTTCGATCATACCAGCAACTTGTTCACTTTGGTCCGGATGAACCATAAACACGATTTCGTAGTGTCGCATATGTGCTCCCTATGGGTTGATGCTTCCCGTGTCGTAACCGACTTACCGTCAATTTACGCACAGTGAAACGAGGAGTTAAGTTCAACACGCCAACGAAAATGACCTGCAAAACAAAAAGAGCGCGAATTCTAGGTAAATCCAAGCTAAATAGCAAGATAAATACGATTATAGACCGGTGACACGTTGCACAACGCTAATTTTGCGTCTAAAAAACGGTCATGGTCGCTTTCCTGCACAAAAAAAATCATTTCATCGGTTTAAAATGCCAATGTCGTTGCCTAAATTTAAGCTTTTAATCCCTAAGAGATTGATATTATGTGAACTTTTATGAACCTAGAGCATGCCTTATGGACAAGCTAGAATCTGCAACAAGTCTCGATATCGACTCCATCCTGAATCAAGCCTCGGACGATGCCGGAGGGCTAACAGATTTTGGTGAACTGCCTTTTAAAGAACCCTTAGCCAGGGTATTGGCCTCATTAGAAGAAGAAGCAAAGTTAAATGAAATTGGCCGTTATATTGCCCGCGACCGCATGGTAACGCACAGCCGAAACCGCTTACTTTATACCTCAGATCGTCAACGCCACACGGAGATAAGCCAAGAAAAAATCGTCAAGCCCGTATTTATCATTGGTCTCCCCCGCACCGGCACCTCAATCCTGCATGACATATTAGGCAGAGACGCCAGTAGTCGCGTGCCGATGACGTGGGAGTGCATGTTTCCATCACCGCCACCGCGCCGCAATACGTTTACCACTGATCCGAGAATTGCCCAATGTCAGGCAACCTTTCCTGATATCGAGCAAATGATACCGGCCTTTAAAACGATGCATCCTATGGGTGCCGAATTATCGCAAGAGTGTGTCGCACTGATGGGAGAAACCATGGTCACACCGTTGTTTCATAACCAATTTCGTGTGCCGAGCTATCAAAACTGGGTCGATGAAGATGCCAATTTTGCCGATGTATACGCGTTTCACCATCAACAATTGCAACATTTTCAATGGCAATGTCCGGGCGATCGATGGATGCTAAAAACAGGAGCTCATATGTGGGGGTTAGAGCATCTGCTTCGACAATATCCTGACGCGCGCATCGTTTTTACCCATCGCGATCCTGTTAAGTCGATGACGTCCTATGCGAGTCTCACGGCGCTGGTTCGCTCTATGGGGAGCGATGAAATTGATCGCGAAGAAATTGCAGCTGACTGGATCGATCGATTACAGCGGGTGCTTAACCATGCGATGGATGTCAGAGATACTCAAATAACCAGCGAAGCAAAAATTTATGAGATGTATTTCTCTGACTTTGTTGATGATCAGTTCTCAGAAGTAGAAAAGATCTATGAGGCGCTCGATATTGAAATGAGCGGCTCAGCAGCTGATGCCATGCGCCATTTTATTGCCGACAACCCAAAGGGTAAGCACGGCGAACACAGCTATCAAGCGGCGGATTACGGCATTAATCCTGCGGCAGTTCGCGACACATTTTCACGGTACATTGAACGCTTCGGTTTAGCGCCGGAATAATCGTTTATTCTGAAAAAAAAAAGGACATTATGATGACAAACGAAAAAAAAACAATGCGAGCATGGCGAACGCATGAATATGGCCAGCCCACTAAAGTATTAAAGCTTGATAACGTCGATATTCCAACGCCAAACGACGGTGAACTGTTGATTAAAGTCGAAGCCATTCCCTTTAATCTGAATGATCTTGAGCGGATTACCGGCGGTAACATGATGGTCAGGCCAGAACTTCCATACAGTCCTGGCATGGAGGTCATGGGGACCGTCGAAAGTTGCGGCAAAGGGACAGAAGCTTGGCGGGGTAAACGCGTCGTTGCAATGACGGCCGGCGCTAACGGGGGCTTTGCTGAATACGCTATATGCCCGCCTGTATCAGCGTTTGAAATGCCTGCGGATATCCCGTTACCAGGTGCAGCCGCTTTGTATTTCCCGTTTCATCTAGCATGGTTAGGCCTTTACCAGCGAGCACAAATACAAGCAGGAGAAACCGTACTCATTCACGCAGCGGCAGGTGGTGTCGGTTCTGCAGCGATTCAATTGGCCGTGCATGCTGGTGCACGGGTTATTGCTACAGCAGGGTCGGACGAAAAATTATCACTATGCCGTGAACTTGGCGCGGAAATTACTGTCAATTATAATAGTGAAGATTTTGTCGCCATCGTTAAGGAAGCCACTGATGGCAAAGGTGTTGACGTCGTTTTTGACAACGTCGGTGAAGCAGTGATGGAAAAATCAATGGCAGCAATTTGCTACAATGGCCGTTATGTAATGAACGGCTTTGCTTCTGACAAGACCGTCGCCGATGAGAAGTTTCTCGTCCCGAGGCGCATCGCATTAAGCAATATCAGTCTTTGCGGTGTCTTATTGGCCTATGCTGACGAACCCACCGCCGCTTTTTTAAAAGATGGCATGGGCTGGAATTTTGTGCCGGCAAGTCTAGGTCAGCAAATTAACGACGAGATCATCGATTTAGTCCGACAACAAAAGATCGCACCCGTCGTCGGTAAAGTGGTT
This sequence comes from Cellvibrionales bacterium UBA1963, assembly GCA_002336035.1. GTDB lineage: Bacteria > Pseudomonadota > Gammaproteobacteria > Pseudomonadales > UBA7434 > UBA7434. Next base: position 9,072 of record DDED01000195.1, on the reverse strand, counting down.
GATTTTGCCGATGTGCCTGCCGCTATTGAAGACATGGGAAATAGACTCACAATGGGACGAAGTATCGTTAAACTGTTTTAGCTTACTACGCGTATAAACACTTAATTATGCCAAAAAACTTTCATTAACGTTTTATCAAAAAAGGAGTTCATTAAATGAATTTAACAGTTAAGCATCTTTTTGCGATCACCTGCGCTGTATTTTCAGCCTCCACTTTCGCGGCAGACCATCAAGTCAAAATGCTCAACAGTGGTGCTGAAGGTTACATGGTCTTCGAGCCAGCCGTATTGTCCATCCAACAAGGCGATAGCGTCACATTTATCGCGACAGATATGGCTCACAACTCCGCCTCGATTGCAGGCATGATTCCCGATGGTGCTGTTGCGTGGAATGGTAAACTCAGTAAAGACATTACCGTCACCTTTGAGAAAGCGGGCGTCTATGCCTACCAGTGTACCCCGCATGCCATGATGGCCATGGTTGGTGTTATTAATGTCGGCGAAGGTCAAGCCAACATAGCCGCTATTAAAGCGGCGGCCGTTAAGAAAAAAGCTGGGTTCGTCACGAATAAAGACCGCTTAGATAAATATTTGTCACAACTTGATTGATTCGCGT
>DDED01000195.1:0-8140 GCA_002336035.1 Cellvibrionales bacterium UBA1963 | reverse complement strand
GTCACAACTTGATTGATTCGCGTAGGTTGCTCGGCAATAGAACATTGTCGTAATGTGCTTAACTGAAAGCGCGGCATATTGAGCCACTGCCCTCAATGCAAATACTTTCAACTTGTCATTTGCATTGAGGTGAATTTTCGGTCTTTAGCTCCCTTTAACCGATACCTAAGTAAAAAAACGCACACCGGAACTCGCTGTTAATTCATTGGAAATCATAGTTGAAGTTGGCTAGGTCGTCTTTATATATCTCTGCAATAATGCCTTTCGTTTCGTCATCGTAGTAGGCGGTGTAATGCTTGTGTTCTGATTTGTTCGCATGGGGAATTGGCTGCCTTTGAATGCCAAGCCCATCGCAAACAATGTTGAAGTCTTCTTGGAAGTTCTCGACTCTTATCAACGCATCAACCATAAGTTGTCCGTCTTTAGTTAAATGGTCAGTTAAGGAAGAACTGTGCCATTCAGCAGAAGCATTTGGGTACTCTCCCATTTTTATGCAAACACAATACTCCTTGAAGTTTCTGACTGAACTCCATGAACGATGCTTGAAGGCTGATACTGCCCTAGAGAAGGGGTTCCTTACCGAAGAAAATTTAAAACTTTTATTAAAGTTATCCGCTTCTACATGATTGTGAATGCACTCCCACAAAAACTCACTCTCATTATTTTTTGTATTTGAATTCATGTTCCAGAATCCCATGTTCTGCCCGCCAAAAAAATCAATATCATTTTTTTGACAAAATTGGACAATAGAAGTTGATCCACACCTTGGAATTCGAATATAGATAGCATTCATGTGTTGTTTAAAGCAAGGGGCATTGGTATTTTTAGGGCGAATGTCTTATTCATGGATGCATTTGATTATGGGTTATTTAATAAGGGAAATGAAACGAAGACAAGGGCATTCAACCCCTCAAGCAGTTAGTAGTTCTTCACAAAATGCCCATTCAGCCTCAATTCTCTGCGTCATGGCATTGAGTGCATCAAGATAAGCGTCGCGCTCTAATCCGCAATCACGCTCTAATTCTAGACTAATCAAATTCTCCCATACCCAAGATTCAGCACCGACGTTTTGAGTAATTCTCACTAATAAGGCAATTGTCTCGTAGTCAAAATCGTTAGACCCATGATAAACGTAGACTAACTGTCTGAGTTCAGCCTTTGGGGCTATGCACCCGCAATAAGAAAGGCTCGAATCCACCTTAAGGCATACATCTGGATCGATAAGACCAATTTGAACCCCTCGCCATTCAGATAGAATATGATCCAACAAAAAATCTGGGTAAGCCAAACCTTCACTGTTAGTTTTTTTAACGTTGATAAATTTATCCTTGATACGCACTGTTCAGACCGAGCAATAATACTCGCCTTAGACGAGTAATAAAAGTCTCTTTTTTCTTTTGCGGTCATTATCTATCCACCTTTTACAAAAAAAATGCGTTTAAATTCATTGCCACCTGTGATCCTCAAATCTCATTAATCGACACGGTATCTATAAAATTAAAAAAAAATACACTATTATTTTATCTCATCGATCAGAGACGCTATAATCATCCCTTAATGGGACAATTGCTTGATTTCTTATCACGTCTTCCCAGCCCAACTTCTATGACTTTCTCGGAGAACTTACTTGCATATTGACCAGGCATCGACTGCCGAGCTAAATGATCGATTAATCAAACTTGAACAACAACATCAAGCATTTATTGCCCAGCAATTAAAACTTGATTTAACCCGCGGCAAACCTTCAACGGCTCAATTGGATCTGGCTAACGGTCTGCTCGATTCAGTTAATCCTGGTAACATTAATGAAGGCCAAACGGTTGACCCTCGCAATTATGGAGTGGTCGACGGTTTACCTGAAGCCAAACATTTATTTGGTGCTATTTTGTCCGTGACCGAAGCGGATATTCAGCAACGCGTTTTTGTTGGTGGCAACAGTAGCTTAACGCTTATGCACTATGCCGTATGGTTTGCCTATCAATTCGGTATAAAAACCAATGACCAAGCTTGGGCATCAGAGCTTGCTGATGGTGAGCCAATTAAGATGTTATGCCCCTGTCCTGGCTACGATCGCCACTTTAGTCTTTGTAAGCAGTTTGGCATTGAAATGATTCCCGTTAGCATGACCGGCGAAGGACCTGACATGGATCAGGTCGAAACCTTAGTTAAGGCCGACAAGAGCATCAAGGGTATTTGGTGTGTACCACGCTTCGCTAATCCCACTGGCGAAGTGTACAGTGACGACGCAGTGTCGCGACTCGCAGGGTTAGGAAACATTGCCGGCGATAACTTTTTAGTCCTATGGGATAACGCTTATGCCGTCCATAGCTTGAGCAAGCATGCTAAACCATTAGCCAGTATCGACGCTGCCGCTAAAGCACAAGGCACGCTCGACAATGTCGTCCAATTTGGCTCAAGTTCAAAAATTACCTTTGCCGGTGCGGGCATTGGCTATCTTAGCTCAAGTGAAGCCAATGTCGCGGGTTTCACGCGGCATTTTGGCATGGCAACCATTGGCTCGGATAAAATCAATCAGCTGCGTCATGTGCGTTTTTTAAAAGATTTAAACGGTGTTAACCAGCACATGGCAAAACATGCCGCCATTATAAAACCTAAATTCGTAGCGGTAGCGGCCAGTCTCGCAACACAGATTAAAGGGACCGGCATGGGTCAATGGAGTGATCCAGAAGGCGGTTACTTTGTTTCGTTTAATACCTTGCCAGGTCTAGCTAAGGCCGTGGTTGGACTAGCCGCAGAGGCGGGGGTTAAACTGACACCTGCAGGTGCGACATTCCCCAATGGCAACGATCCGCAAGATTGTAATATTCGGCTAGCGCCTACCTTCCCAGAATTGGAAGACGTCGAGACGGCCATGGCGGTGTTCGTCAATTGCGTGCAGATCGCCTCCATCAAGCAAAAACTCGCAACCTAAAATGGCATTGTAAGACAAAAAAGGCGACGCTTAATCGGGCGTCCTAATGCCTAGGTTCACGCCAGCCGTAGCACGGGTGACGAGCCAACAATTCTTGATCCTTGAAAGCAAACACCAAAATAGCACCGGCAACAAAACCGCCGATATGGGCCCAAAAAGCAACCCCGCCTTCCGCCGTTCCCAAAGAGGACAGTCCCCCAGCAAATTGAACAAACGCCCAATAAGCCAACATCAACACTGCTGGCACCCGAATAGTGGTGATAAATACCACCATAATAAACAGCATATGAACTTTGACACGCGGATAAAGCATGACGTAAGCCCCCATCACGCCACCGATTGCTCCCGACGCACCAACCATGGGAATAGGAGACTGAGGGTTAACCGCCACTTGTGCCCCCGCGGCCGCCAAACCGCACAGTAAGTAAAACAGCGCGAAACGTTTGTGGCCCATAGCGTCTTCAACGTTGTCGCCAAATACCCACAAAAACCATAAATTACCCAACAAATGCATCCAGCCACCGTGCATGAACATTGAACTAATAAAACCCGTCCAGCCGGCACCTCGGTCAGGCGGGCAAGGCCACTGAGAAGTATCGTAAGTAAAGTCGTTAAACAGATCAGCGGGAATTAAGCCAAACTGGCAAACCGACTGGCCCAATACAGAGTGACTACCTAAACCTTGCAAGCCAAGCCAAGCCAGCAGATTTAAAGCGATAATGCCATAAGTCACATAGGGCGTTTGCAATTGGGGATTGTCGTCTTTAATGGGAAACATAATTAGCCTATATTCATCAGAAACGTAACCGTGAAACGTATTATACGGTTTAAAGAGGTATTTGTGCCTTTAAAACAATGGGGATATTTAATGCGGTAGAAGATCATGCCCTGCACTGCCTGTAATGCATTAAAATAAATAGGCATCTTAAGTCGTTGGCTGCACTTGTTTAGACGATCCACCCGACCAATCATCAATCGCGAAATATTTTTTAACATTTAATGGACCAGGCTAAATGGAAATAAGGGGTTGATTGCAGGTGCTCGGCCGATAAGATGGAAAAGTGAATGACATGACCAAAGCGCGTGCATAACGGCTAAGTTACCGAGCATGATTACAAGCAAAGAATTAACCCAATAAGGATTAGTCAGAATTAAAAAATCACCTGCAAATCGTTCGATCTGAGAGCTATCGTTAAATTAACTCACCGCGTAAAGAGTTGGGTAATGCCTGACCTATCATGGCATCGACAAATTGCCCCGTTAATACAGCGTCACCTTTTAAATTAACCACTCGATTATTTTCGGTACGACCTTGAATTTCTGAAGGATCTTTCCTCGACGGCCCGGTAATCAATAAACGCTGGCGTGTTCCCACCATGCCGCGGCTGATATTTTGTGTTTGCTGATTAATGCGATCTTGCAATATCGCTAATCGCTGTTTTTTTACTTCCATTGGCGTCATATCGGGCAAATCGGCAGCCGGTGTGCCCGGCCGTGAACTGTAGATAAAGCTGAACGACAAATCATAATTAACATCACGAATTAAGTTCATTGTCTCTTCAAATTCACGTTCGCCTTCGCCCGGGAAGCCGACAATAAAGTCTGAAGACATGGACAAATGGGGACGAATCTTTCGCAGTCTGCGGATTTTTGACTTGTACTCAAGTACCGTGTGGTTCCGCTTCATCGCAGCCAGAACTCGGTCAGAGCCGCTTTGTACAGGCAAGTGCAGGTGATCAACTAACTCGGGCACTTCAGCGTATGCATCAATCAAGGCGTCACTGAACTCAAGCGGATGCGAAGTGGTGTAACGAATACGATCGATACCCTCGATGCCCGCTACATATGTGATCAGTTCGGCAAAATCAATCACTTCACTGAGGTGATTCAAACCACGGTAGCCATTGACGTTTTGACCCAGTAGATTAATCTCCCGCACCCCTTTTGCAGCCAATTGTGCAATCTCTAACAAGACGTCATCGAAGGGCCTACTCACCTCTTCTCCACGGGTATAGGGCACAACACAGAAGGTGCAATACTTACTGCAGCCCTCCATCACCGATACAAACGCTGATGGGCCGTCCACGCTGGGCTCTGGCAAGTGATCAAATTTTTCAATTTCAGGAAAAGAGACATCAACCACGACGGGGCCACGCGGCTTTTTAGCGTCCATCATCTCAGGCAAACGATGCAGTGTTTGAGGCCCAAAAATCAGATCGACAAACGGTGCTCGCTGCGCGATGGCCTCGCCTTCTTGGCTGGCAACGCAACCACCAACCCCAATAATAAGCTTCGGATTCTTCTCTTTTAGCTTGCGCCATCTACCAAGCTGGTGAAAAACCTTTTCTTGAGCTTTTTCTCTTATAGAACAGGTGTTTAGCAAGAGCACATCGGCATCTTCTGCCTTGTCGGTTGGCACTAATTGATGGCTTTCTTCCAACAAATCAGCCATTCTCGACGAATCATACTCATTCATCTGACAGCCGTGGGTTTGAATAAAAAGTTTTTTTATGGGTTTATCAGTCATTACTTAGCAATCAGTACCTAGGCCGGTTCAGGTTCAATTTACGCGCATCAAGCCCACCTGTTAAGCAGGCTGGCTTGTTGGCAGGTCAGTATAACAGCAAAATGAGCGTATTTCCCCTTGAGCTTAATTGATAATGCTATACTGATACCTATTGCAATTAAACCGTTTGGCCCCACTATTAATTTATAGGGTATTTCCTTGACGTGTAGATCAGTCGTCAACAATGAATCATTAGGAACCACGACGAACAATGGCAGAGTCTATTTATAAAGTTATTTTTGTGAATCAAAACCAAGTCTATGAAATTTATGCTAAACATGTCTACCAAAGTGATATGTATGGCTTTATTGAGATTGAAGCCTTTGTCTTTGGTGAACGCTCGCAAATGATCGTTGATCCAGCTGAAGAGCGCCTCAAAAACGAATTCTCTGCAGTTTCGAGAAGCTACATACCCATGCATGCACTGATCAGAATTGATGAAGTGGAAAAAGAAGGGGTCGCCAAGATTAGCGATGCTCAAGGCGCGAACGTAACCCAGATCAATATGTCTAGTCCCTTAACTCCCCGAGACCGCTCCCGTGATCGCGATTAACCGGTGTTGCAACTAGAGGATTTACGCCAATGAGCTTTTTCTTCATTACATGCAGCTTATTCTGGTCAATAAACACCTGGAACCTCTATCGCCCTCCTAACAGTAAAGCCGTGATTGGCCTGGTTAGTTTCGTCTGTGGACTCTTGGCCGGCGAACTGGCAGTGTTCCTAATCCCTTGGCAAATATTTTTGGCGTGTTTACTGATCAATTCTGGGGCAATCACCGGCTTCTGGACCACCTTTGCCTTGTTAGCCTGGAGTATTGCCGGCTTTGCGCAACTCATTTATTTGATCAATTCAAGTCTCAGCGCTCAACCATTGCGGCAGGCACTCGATAGCCACACAATTCCCTACTTATCTTCATTAGAAATCGACAGCCAACGACAGGAATTTTGGCCGCGAGTGCTCAAACCTTTCTCTATTGGACTGAAAGAGGTGCACTGTGAAAAAAATGTGACCTACGGTGAGGCCGATGGCGAAACCTTAAAGCTCGATATTTATCAAGCCAAATCTCACCGCCATGATCCATCAGCGTCGCCTGCGCCGGTACTAATGTATATTCATGGTGGCGGCCTGTTAGAGTATGGCGGAACTAAAACAAGTCAAGGTCTACCTCTGTTGAATGAGCTAGCAAGACGAGGTTGGGTCTGTGTTTCAATTGACTACCGTTTAAGTCCGAGCCATAAATGGCCCGCACATTTAATCGACTGTAAATCGGCATTGCAATGGATAAAAGACACGATCAGCGACTACGGTGGCAACCCTGAATTTGTCGTCACTGCGGGAGATTCAGCCGGTGGCTTACTGTCAACGTTGATGGCTGTGACTGCCAATGATCCCCGTTATCAGGCCGAACATCCCGACCTTGATAGTCGCATTCAAGGTGCCATTTCTTTTTATGGTGTGATGGATTTTTGCAATTCTTTTGGTCAATCGCATAATCATGAATTGAGCGATTATTGGGATACCCATGTCTTTGACGCCGGCACGGATGACGCAAGCCGGCAGTCTAAATTTGAATCAGCAAACGCTATTTCTGCCGTCCAGAACCAAGAAAATCCTGCCAGCATTCCAGATTGCGTTATTATCCACGGCGACCGTGATTCACTGGTGGCGGTCGGAGAGTCAAGACTTTTAGCCGATAAATTACAGCAAGTCTCTGAAAATAAAGTTATTTATAGTCACATCCCTGGCGCTCAACATGCCTACAATATCTTCCGTTCGATTCGCAGTGAGCTCGTATTGAACGAGCTAATGCGACTGGCTATCTTTTTTGAAGAAAAACACCTTTCCGAAAAAAGGTAACATGCGTTTTAGCACAGTGATTTATTATTAAACAACCTTTGCCAGCTTGCCTCTAACTCGGTTATGCTAGACTACAGATTAAAATGGACCGTCTCATGAAATTAACCAACCCACTGATGAATTAACTCACACGCTATTTTGAATAACCCTATCCTCTCAGTTCAACTTACACTCGAACCTAACGACAGCCGGCGACTTGCTAAATTATGCGGCCCGTTCGATGAGCACCTTCGCCAAATAGAAAAACGACTCGGAGTTAGAATTAAAAATCGAGGCAATCGCTTTCAGTTCGACGGCATCGATGACACCGTTAACGCGGCTTCTCTTCTCATAGAGAGCTTATACCTTGATACTGAAAAAAATATCGAGCTCAGTCCAGAATACATCCATCTTCACTTACAAGAGGCCGGCATGACAGAATTAACTCGCCCAAAGCCGTCAGCGAATATTAACGGCAAGAGAACACACCCCGATGAAGTTTTTGACGCGAATAAAACGGGTATTCAGACACGAAGAAAATTAGTAAACCCTCGCGGCATTAATCAACAGCGGTATGTCGAAGCAATTCGTAATAACGACATTAACTTTGGTATTGGCCCTGCGGGTACGGGAAAAACATGGCTAGCCGTCGCCTGTGCCGTCGAAGCGCTAGAACAAAATCGCGTCGATCGAATTTTACTCGTTAGGCCAGCCGTAGAAGCGGGAGAAAAGTTAGGGTTTCTACCCGGTGATTTAGCGCAAAAAATTGACCCTTACCTTCGACCACTCTACGATGCTTTGTATGA
>DDED01000101.1:5677-5907 GCA_002336035.1 Cellvibrionales bacterium UBA1963 | reverse complement strand
TGTTTTAAACACGCATGTGAATCGCTGTAAACGACCATTTGCGCAGGTTAGGCAAACTTGCGGGTGCAGACTATCTAAATTCGCGTAAAAATTTACATTTAAGTCGTTTTTATTACAATTATTGAGGAACTAATCAAAGAAAAGGATATATAGATCGATTATTGCACACCCCATGCCGGCAAGTTGACACGGGCGTCTATTACCGATGATGGATCGCTGACCATAAAAAA
>DDED01000101.1:0-5325 GCA_002336035.1 Cellvibrionales bacterium UBA1963 | reverse complement strand
CCTTTTCTTCAGCAAACAAACGACGCTATTCTTGCATAGGCAGTTGGTGATCGATGAATGGACTCACCACCGCGTTAGGCAGAAGCATCAACACCCAATGTGCTGGTAACGTGGGCCTGCGCTAGTGCTGGGTTTGACGCTAATGATGCAATCGGAGGCCTCACAAAAGGCCGTCTATTGAAGAAAGGGGGTTACAATTGAAAACCGCAATCGCGCATTTTCGCCATCTTATAGCGCAAAGTGCGTGGGCTCATGCCCAGCTTTTCAGCGGCTAATTTTTTTGAGCCTTGAGTCACCTGCAAAGCTTCGCTAATCAATCGAAATTCATGCTGTTTTACATCACTGAACAAGTTTGAAGTGGAGCTATTAATGGCTTGCGGCTCATGGTGTAAAGCATCTATATCATCGACAGCGTTAGGGGCCGTTAACGGATTATCGCTGATAGCTGATTGATGCACCATCGGTTTTTCTCCCACTTGCATCGTCACTGGGAAGGTTGACTGCGTAAGTAAGAAATCATTGGGATAAAGCGTATGGCCGCTCTGCATGATCAGCGCGCGCTGAATACCGTTGTCCAATTCTCGGACATTGCCTGGCCAAGGATGCGCCAATAAGGACTCTTGTGCCGCAGGCGATAATTGCACCTTACTTCGTCCCATTTTTTTAGCATGCTGGCGTAATAAAGACTCAGCTAGCGGTAAAATATCATCACTGCGATCACGCAACGGTGGCCAACTCAGTGGAAAGACGCTCAGCCGATAAAATAAATCGTCTCGAAATTTACCCGCGTTGACGTATTGCTGTAACTGACGATTAGTGGTGGCGATGATGCGCACATCAAGGCGTATCGATTTACGACCACCGACTCGCTCGACCTCGCGCTCTTGAAGCACACGCAATAACTTAGCCTGTAACGAAAGATCTAGCTCTGAGACTTCATCTAACAGTAAGGTTCCACCATTAGCTTGCTCAAATTTACCCGTCGCAGACTGGTGCGCACCAGTGAACGCGCCTTTTTCATGACCAAATAAGGTCGCCTCTAGCATAGTATCGGGAATAGCCGCACAATTAATGGCAATAAAAGGTCCGCCATGACGAGGGGACTGTTGATGGATATATCTGGCAACGACTTCTTTACCAGTGCCTGACTCACCCGAAATCAATACGGTAGAGTCGGTGACAGCAACCCGCTTAGCCATCTGAAACACTTCGCGACTGGCGCTGGAGGCAATTACCGGGGCTTGGTCATCTTGTTGACAGCCAATAGTGTACTTTGCGACTAAATTAATTAACGTGGTAGGTTCAAACGGTTTAACTAAATAGTCAACCGCACCTGCTTGAATGGCACTGACTGAGCGGTCAATGGTCGCGAATGCGGTAATCAATAAAACAGGAATAAAGGGCCAGCGCTGTTTCACGGCGACTAACAATTGATGGCCGTCCATCGCACCCATATTGACATCGGAAATAACCATATCAATAGGCTGCTTACCTAATAATTTAAGTGCCTGTTCACCCGATGACGCAGCCAACACCCTAAAATTAGCCAGCTCTAAAGTATCGACAATGGCCTCTTGCAAAGCCAAGTCGTCTTCAACGACTAATACACTGATCGGCAATGGGTTCACGCCGCTTACGTTCGTTATCTCGCTGGCATGATCTGCCGAAAGATGGGGCACGCCTTTATCGTCATCACTCATGCCAATTACCTGCAGAACGCGTAACTTCGTTCACCGGTATGCAAATACTGGCTGAGGTGCCCTGCTGCTCTATTGAGCTTAATTGAAATTGTCCGTGATGCGCCTTTGCAACAGCCCTAACCACTGCCAACCCTAAACCCGTACCCTGTGATTTTGTCGAGACAAACGCCTCTTCATCCATTAAACGCTGCAATAATTGCGGTGCAATACCCGCTCCATGGTCAGTAACGGTCATGGTGAATTGTTGATCTTTAATCTGACAAGCCAGTTCGACATCACTGGCTAATAAACTGGCCTGTAAGGCATTGTTGATTAAGTTACTCAAGGCTCCGATGAGACTCTGCAGATTGCAGTTCAGCATCAGTTCAGGACACCTATTACTGACGAATAACTGTGCTTCATTAGCTTGTAAGGACACATCAACTGCCGACTGCAACTCACTGATGAGAGTAGCTACAGAACAATGGTCGTTAAGGACCACATCACCTTTAGCAAAGACCAACATATCGCTGACTTGCTGCTCAAGGTGATGCAAGCGTGAGCTAATTTTTTCTGAGAAGCGCTGCGTCTGTTCAACTGTTAAGTCACGTTCTTTTAAGTGACTGGCATACAGAATTGCTGCAGACAAGGGCGTACGAATCTGATGCGCTAAAGCAGAGACCATTCGGCCTAAAGCCGATAGACGTTGGCCGCGACTGAGCTGTGCTTGTAAATGCCGCGTTTCAGTTTGATCGGTCAATAAAATAATCTGCCCGGTTTCTTGCTCCAAAGAGCGTGTCGACAAACTGACTCGCTTGCCGCTTTTCATAGAAATTTCATGGCCATCGTCATTTTTCGGTGCGAAAAATTCAGCGATAATATCAACCCACTTGCGACCAGTTAAATCGCGCGCTAGTAATTCCTCACCCGCCGGATTGATTTGAGAAATCGTGCCCCAGCGATCTAATACGATGACGCCCCCTGGCAAAAGATCTAATAAATTACTTAAACGGGCACTCACACGGTCTTTGGATTGCACCTCTTGCGCCTTTTGTGCGTTCACTCTGTCTAACTCAGCGGTCAACGCACCGACCCGTGCTTCAAGGGCGCGATAAGAATCAGCCAAGTCATCGGACATGCGATTAAATAATTCGAATGTCGCTTGCAAGCCTTCTTTACTGTTAGGGTCTAATGCAAAATTGTAAGAATCTAGAGCCGAATTATTGCCATCAAGCACTGCAGTCTTTGGGTGCACATCCGTCGATAAGCCAAGACTAATATCCTGCTTACCCCTCGATCGGTTCGCGACTTTATTTGATGAAATGACTTTCGACATACTGAATGACCTGCCCTGTAAAATGGCTCTGTCGCGGCTCTTTATTGACGCCAACAAACGCGCATTAAATAAACTGCAAGCTCTGTGCCTAGTAAATTTTTTATATTACTTTCAATCAGTTAAATAACATCAAGCCAGAGATTAAAACCACAGAGTCAAAGTTTTGTCGGGTAAAGTAACCCGGCAAAGGAACGGTGCCAGTTCGCCATTATCCGACAGCCTGGCGCGTCAAATCATACTTTCTCATTTTTTCAACCAAGGTGGTGCGTCGCATCTGCAGCTTATCAGCAGCGCGCGCAACAACCCCTTTTGCTTCATCAAGGGCTTGTTGAATTAAGTGCTGCTCTAAATCAGCCAAATACGCTTTTAAGTCAATGCCGTCGATTGGCAACAAGGGCTTCACGTCGACATTGAGTATATTTTTCATCGCCTCTGCATTTGACTGGTCCTCGCTGGCAATGGCATTGCTATCACTGCCTTCTTCTTCAATTTCAATATAACGAAATTTAGGGGGTAAATCTTTGACGCCAACCACACCAAACGGATACATAATAGCCATTCTCTCAACTAAATTAGCGAGTTCACGCACATTGCCTGCCCAATTATGTTGGCAGAGTGACATGATCGCAGCCGAGTTAAAACGTATTGAACCCCGCTGTTCATTCTCTAATCGAGATATCAATTCATTTAATAGTAAAGGCAGGTCTTCAACCCGTGCGCGTAAGGCGGGCATTTCAATGGGAAAGACATTTAATCGGTAATACAAGTCTTCACGAAAATCACCATGACTAATCATTTGTTCTAAATTTTTATGCGTGGCCGCGATGATGCGAACATCAACTTCTATGGTTTTATTCCCACCCACACGTTCAAAGGTTCGTTCTTGTAACACGCGTAAAATCTTGACCTGCATACTCAGAGGCATATCTCCAATTTCGTCAAGGAATAACGTCCCACCTTGCGCCATTTCAAAGCGTCCCGCCCGACTCGAAATAGCGCCCGTAAAGGCCCCTTTTTCATGGCCAAATAACTCACTCTCTAGCAGTTCAGCTGGAATTGCACCGCAATTAACCGGCACAAATGGTTGTTGCTGCCGAGGCGAATGATAGTGCAAGTTACGAGCAACAACTTCTTTACCTGTGCCCGATTCGCCAGTGATTAAAACAGTCACATTTTTGTCTGCCACTTGGGCCATTAATTCACGAACTTGTTGTACTTTTCGACTGGTGCCCACCAAACTTCGAAACAAAATAGGATCACGATGCGATGAGCGACCTTTCATTTTTCCTTGTTGCTGCCGATAGACCTGTGCTCGATGAAGGTCATCCACTAAGCGGGCATAATTAGGCGGCATCTGCAGCTTAGAAATGACCGAAGTTGGCAACTCAACTTCAGCGATATCGCTGATATTATGGTCAACTATCATGATCGGTAAGTCTGCCTGCCACTGCGCAGCTAAGCGCAAATATTCTGCCAAAGGTTGCGCATCTTGGCCTAAAACTAACAGGCTTAAATTTTCACGATAGGCGCTGCCTTGAACTTCAGCGTCTTGCCATTCCATGTAAGAAAGACATCGAACCGGCTCACCAATAAATTCAAATACCAACCTTAAGTCATCACGCCTGCGCTGGTCATTATCAACAATAACAATTCGAACTTCTTCCCACATAAAACTTCCTAAAACCATCGGTGAGCGTCATAAAATCAGCGCTTTTTACCCTTGATAAAATTAGCGTCCCAAGAGAGTCAAAAGAATGACATTTAAAGGATGATTATCTAGGAGAAACATGACTCAAGCAAACATTATTGACCCGAAAACTGATCTAATTCAGAGACTTCGGAAAATAATGTGGACTAGTATTATTTTTATACAAGAAAGGTTTGTTCATCAGTGAATTCAGCACGCGCCAACCAAGCTCAACACAAAATGAAGTCTTACAGTTTAGCGTGCTGTAAATACTGATCACTCACTGAGTGAGCCGATTGAGCGCTTTGCAGTTTTGCGGCAATGGCGTCTCGCTCTTTAATGCACTGCTGCTGAAGTGCCTCATAGGTACACAGTAATTGCCGTAATTGCGATTCATAGCGCATGACGGCAGTTTTCGAAAAGTCGTCGGCTGCAGATGAAGTCGCCTGACTAGCAACAGCTGCAGCCTCAACGCAAGGTCGAGTGTAGTCATTAAGCTGGTTGATAGCAGACCAATCACTGGCGGAAAAAGCACGATCAAATGCCGCCATTAACTGATCGAGTGATGGCACAGCGTCATCACCCAACTGCCATGCATGAATAGTGCTTTTCGAAGTCGATAA
>DDED01000140.1 GCA_002336035.1 Cellvibrionales bacterium UBA1963 | reverse complement strand
GTACTGGCGCAGATTCACGCGCCTCGCTCGATGAGATGACAGCGCGCAAGCTCGATCGTATTATTTCAGCAACACTCAAGCGTCGTCGGCGCGAAGGGGTGGGGCAGGCAGAAGATTTTCTCTCTTGAAATCTCATTTCACGAAACATTTAATCTGTGTTGTCGCCTAGGGGTATATTTGCTGTAATGTGCTCAACGGTTGGTTTCGTTTAAGATCTGAATCGTATATTTTTCATAAGCTCGTTATGACCCATAATAAGAAAAAGGTCAGCCATTATGCCAACAAAGAAAACCTTTTGTTCCATTTGTTCGGCCTTTTGTGGTTTTGAGGCTGAGGTTGAAAACAATACTATTCTGTCTTTTCGACCCGATAAAAATCACCCACTTAGTGAAGGGTTTAGCTGCACTAAAGGGCGGCAGTTCCCAGACTTATTAGTTGCCCACAATCGGCTAACACAGCCGATGAAGCGGCAGGGCCAAGACTTACTAGAACTAAATCAAAGTGAGGCTTTAGATCAAATTGCTGCACGCTTAAGCGCCATTAAAGATCAGTTCGGACCTGAATCAATCGCTCTATTTTCAGGTAATGGCGTGCAATTCAAGGGTGCAACGGTGCCTTTTTTTCATGCTTGGTTAAAAGCCCTCGGCTCTCACAACATGTTTAGCACCATGACCATTGACCAGCCGGCAAAAATTATTGCTACTAGCAGGCACGGGGTGTGGGCGGGCGGCGTGCAGTCGTTCGAATCTTCAGACGTAGCAATCTTGGTTGGTAATAATGTAGTGGTGTCAAGTTTAAATCAGTTGAGCGGCCCACCGGGTTGGCGGCCTAAATCGATTAAACAGGCAAAAAAGCGAGGCTTAAAACTCATCGTCATAGATCCGCGGTTGACTGAAACAGCACAGTTGGCTGATCTTCATTTAGCGATTAAGCCAGGTCAAGATGCCGTTTTATTAGCGGGCATGATTCGCCTGCTAATAAAAAAATCACTTTATGATCATGATTTTTGTCGACAATACACTGACGACTTTGCCTCGCTTAAAGCGCAGGTCGAACCTTATAATCTTGCCTTTGTGGCCGAGCAGTCAGGTATCGATGCCTCGTTGATAGAGCAAGCAGTTGATCTATTTGGCGGTCAAAAGCGCGGTTGCATTTCAAGTGGTACAGGGCCTGACATGGGGCCTCACCCAAATTTGTCCGAACATTTAATCTGTGCCATAAATACCATTTGTGGTCGACACAACCGGACGGGCGATAAGGTGAATACCTCGTTATTAACGCCGAACATGCCGCCAATGGAGGCGGTAATACCTTGGGATTTTCTTCCGCCTACATTGAATCTTAAAACAAATACTCGGCGCTCTCGGGTTGCTGACGCAGGGCAGGTGTATCAAGAGATGCCCAGTTCAACTTTAGCCGATGAAATACTGACCGGCGGTAAGGGTCAAATTAAAGCCTTAATCGTGATTGGCGGAAACCCCGTGTTATCATTGCCAGACAAGGCTAAAATTAAACAAGCATTAAATGCGCTTGATCTATTGGTGTGTATTGACGTTAGGCACACCGATACCACGGCATTGGCCGATTATATTTTGCCAGCCAGTTATGGCTTAGAGCGGCCTGAAATTACCAGCTATGCCGATTTTGTGTTTGATAAACCGTTTCACCAATTTGCTGAAAAACTCATTGACCCACCCGGTGAAGCCACCGAAGAGTGGATCTATCTTGCCGAACTGGCTAAACGAATGAGCTTAGTGGTTGACTTGCCTGGTGGCCAAGTTGATAGCCAACATTCGAATGAAGACTTTATTGGTTTATTAGAAAAGCTCTATCCTGCTGAAGCGACCAAAGTACCAATTGCCGAGATTGCTAGCCACCATGGCGGTAAACTCTATGCAGAATTTTCGGATGTAAGCGTCATCGCTGCTTTTGAGGGCATGAACGATAAATTACAATTGATGCCCGAGGGGGTTGCAAACGAATTTGATGCGTTAGCCCGCGCGATAGCTGATCAAGACGAGAACGATGATCGGTTTTTATTGATTTGCCGACGCAATAAATACGTTTATAATTCAATGTGCCATGAGCTACCTCGATCGGCAACCAGTAACCCTGCATATATGCACCCCGATGATATTTTTTCCTTAGGCGTCGCAGTGGGAGATACGGTTGTATTAGAATCAGATTATGGAAGAATACACGCAGTCATTTCTGCTGATGCCACTCTAAGACGAGGAGTGGTTGCTAGCTCGCATAATTTTGGTGGCGAAACGAATGAGCAAGAAGGCGAAGATTTTGCCTCCATTTCAGAATTATTAAGCATGGAAAACAGTAATGATAATTATGCTCGGATGCCAATTATGACAGCAGTGCCTATTACTGTTGTCGGTGCCTAGAGGCCACATAAAAAGTACGGTTACTAAATAGATTAAATAATGGAGAGTGATTGATGAGCGAAAAAAGTAAAGCGCAAGTACTGTTAGAGCGCTATTGGGAAGAAGCCAGTAATCAGGGTAATTATGAATTGGTTAGGGAGTTATGCGCCGATCCGATTGTGCGCCATGACGTTGATGGCGGCGTGACAGCATTGAGTCATGATGAGCAAATTGCCAGAGTGAAAATGGGCGTTGAAGATTTTGGTGTGCATATAGATCGTATTATCACCCATGCTGACGATACCTATGTGACATCAATTTGGGAGACTAAATCGGCCAAAGATGAAAATATGAATCTTTGTGGAATAGAAGTTTTTAAAGTTGAAAACGGTCGACTAGCGCAGTGCTGGAACGCACCTTACGGTAAGGGTAAATGGGGTTAGTTGGCAACGATAATCTTACTTAGTGTGCAATTAGCCAAGCATTCAATTATTTTATTATGTTTGAGCTAACGGTTATTGTTTGTTAGCTCAAACATAGCTATCAGCTTGCGACAGCCGTTTCTTTGACAGTATCGAGTGCAACGATAATTTTTGCATTGTCGAGCATGCGGTTAGAGAATCCCCACTCGTTATCGTACCAAGCTAAAACCTTCACTGTGTTACCAATGACCTTAGTCTGGGTACTATCAAACACTGAAGACGCTGTATGATGATTGAAGTCAGTTGATACTAAGGGCAGTGTGTTAACGGCAAGCACACCGGCTAACTGCTGCTCAGAAGCTGATGTTAAAATGGCATTTACGGCTTCAACCGTGGTGGGCTTTTTAGCAGCAAAAGTAAAATCAACTAATGAGGTGTTGATCACTGGTACGCGTACCGCTAAGCCATCAAGTTTGCCTTTCATTTCGGGAATCACTTCACCTATCGCACTGGCAGCACCTGTTTTAGTAGGAATCATTGAGTGAGTGGCAGAGCGCGCACGACGCAAGTCAGTATGATAAACGTCAGTCAACACTTGATCATTGGTGTAAGAGTGAATGGTTGTCGCAAGCCCAGATTCAATACCGATCGTGTTGTTTAAGGCAGACACCAGTGGCGCGAGACAATTAGTTGTGCATGAAGCGTTTGATATTAAACGATGTTTTGAGGTGAGGGTATGGTCGTTAACACCGAAAACAATCGTTGCATCGAGATTCGTTCCTGGCGCCGATATTAACACCCGTTTTGCACCGGCCTTAATGTGTTTTTCAGCGGCATGGCGCTGGGTAAATAATCCTGTGCATTCAAAGACTACATCAATATTCATCTTCAACCATGGCAAGTCACTGGGGTTGCGTTCAGCCAGTACTTTTATATGGTCTCCATTAATGACTAAGTTATTGTCTAGCACGGATACATGGCCTGAAAAACGGCCATGTGCGGTATCGTATTGCATTAAGTGGGCATTGATATTGGCATCGCCAAGATCATTTAAGGCGACAATTTTATACGGCAATGACTCACCTAAGCTCAGTCTTTCGTAGTAGGCTCTAAGCACATTTCTACCGATGCGGCCAAAGCCGTTAATAGCGACGCGATACATTTTTCTCTCCAGTGATGCTTGTAATGGGGCTATCTTGAGGTTGGAAAATTAATTCTAGTGACAATCGAGATGCCAATAATAAATAGCCTCACTCCAGATCCTACCAAGGTAACAAAATTACATAAAAAAACTAAAATGTCTATATGTTTAGCATTTATTGTAATAAAAGTACATTAATAGCTGGTTATTTGATCTTTTTGACGGTTGGCTCGTTTTAAGACCTCATCGGGTGAGGGGGCAGAGGGGGGCGTTGGCTATTTATCTTTCGTCGTTTTAGTGTTGGAAACACTGCGTTTGACGTCAAGTAAATGCGTTGAAAAATCATCACCCATTTTTAACGCTGTACCAGCGACAAGAATATCAATCAGTGAAAGTTGCGCGATTCGAGACGTCATAGGTGTATAGGTATCGGTGTCCTCATCATTACCAACTTCCAGTACCTGTTGACAATGCTGTGCTAACGGCGAGCCTTGACTGGTTAGGCCAAGAATATGTGCGCCGCTGTTCACGGCTAACTCTGCTGCTTCTATAATAATACGGGTGCGACCGGTGTAAGAGATAAAAACCGCAACGTCATCCTGACTAAGACTGGTAGCGGCAATGCGTTGATTTAATGCGTCGACATGCGCGATAACGGGCTTCTTAAATCGCATAAATTTATGTTGTGCATCAATGGCCACCGACCCGGATGCACCATGACCAAAAAAATAAATCGCTCTTGCTGCGGTCAAAACAGACACAGCAGTGGTGATCGTATGTATATCACAAGCATTTTGAGCCATAGTTAAACTGGCGTGAGTAGAATCAAATATTTTATTAACGACTTCGTTTAAGTTGTCATCAAAATTAATGGTGCGACTAATCTTTCCTCGACCACTGGCAAGTTCACCGGCCAACTTAACCTTAAAGTCTGGGTAGCCTTTACAACCCAGCGCTCGACAAAGCCGATTGACGGTGGGTTCACTGACTTGAGCACGTCTGGCAAGTTCAGCAATAGGTAAGCTCACCGCAGCTTGAGGATCTTCCAGAATCTTGATAGCAACGAAGCGTGCTGTTTTACTGAGTTGATCGTGCTGATTCAATTGATGTAATAAGCTCATAACGATTCAATTCCTTATACGAGCCTGTATCCTAACCCAAACCTCTTACGGGTACTAGCATGTCGTGGTTAGCAGGGGGGTTAAATAAGAATCAAAAAAAAACTTGCGTTGGCCCCATCGACTAGGGTAAACGTTGGCGTACTTCATCAGAAAAAAATACACATTAAAGCGTCAGTAACGTCATTACAAATAAGCTCATCCGCCTGCAATTGGTTAAACAACTTCTTTACGCCTTGGTTTCAATCAGTTTAACAGGGTGACTATTAATAATGAGTGAACTCGGCAGACTTCGCAAAGCGTTTACAGCTATGTCTTAGGCAGCGGCAAGGACAAGTAATCATTGGGTATCGAGTTGCCATGCCCTAATGATTTCAGCTTGGCTCATGGCGTCGATTGCTTAAAAGCGAGTCAATTAAACCGAGCTGATTGATACGAGCTTTTTCACCAACTAGATTAGTGCGTAAAGACTGGGTGATATGATCAACCTCTTCGCTGTAATTAACACTGCGCTTACCCTCAGAATTTTGACTAATAATGACCAGTCTTTGCGCATGCTTTTTTTCAAATAATACCGTGGCTGCGATGATGTCTACAGTACCTGGTTGAGGTTCTATAAGCTCAAGTGCCTGCTGTCGCTCATTAACTTCGTCACTGACATCATCAAAAATAAAGGCATTGCGGTAACCAGCCGACGACCAAATACCGTAACCTTGCTTGGTAAACATGCCGCTAACGCAACTAGCGATCGCGTAACTGCCTGGCTTTTCGCGCAGTAACTGCGCCAGCTTTACCGTGGCTTGCAAGCAGTAATTATTTAATGGGCCGCCGCCATAGGGCATTGCACCGGTAACGGTCAACTCTCTATCATTAGGAATATTTAAAGCCTGAATATTTAGGTTAACAGCCGATGGAAAACAGCTATACAGATCGATAAAATCTATCTCATCAATGGTTAAATCAGTAATATTTAAGGCGCGCTGGCCAGCCATTTCAGCCGCTATCGAATGGCCTAAATCTGGTCGTTGTGAAACATTAATAATTTGATTTGACTCCGTGCTGGCTAAGGGAAATACCCATTGTGACTCCGGAATACCGTATTCGCGCGCTTTACTTACCGAGCAAAACAATAGGGCGCAAGCTTGATCAACATTCCATTGACTATTGTGGTGTTTCGTATATGGAAAAGCTAACATGGCATTTTTATCGCCAGCATTACGAATAGTCTCAGCACTTAATGCAGATTCAGCCCAACCGTCAGGGTTAGCGGCAGCCGTTTCACTAAACCGAGCATAATGCGAGGCAATGTTGTCGCGATGTTGATCCATGCTAATACCTTGTTGATGACAAATAGCACTTTCGATTAACGCGTAATAACCAACGGGCATGCCTAAGCCAGCCTTTGACTCAATTTCAGACCACAGTTCGGCTTCGGGTTGTAAAAAAGAATCGGGCTGACTGTCTTGTTGCTGCGTCTCGGTGGCTTCAACATTTTGAATCATGGCTTGTAATTGTCGGTACTTCGCTTCGCCACCAACGACTAAAGCGACGTCAATATCACCGTTGGCTATTTTTTGGCAGGCTTGGCCTAAGTTGGTCTGTTGTAGAATGCCGAAGTCACAAAATTCGGTGACGGCGTTTTCGGCACCCACTGCCTCAGCGATTAATGCGGCTGGGTTCGGGTATTGCCACATGCCTTTGGGCACACAAATATGATCAATCTGCTTTGCTATGCTGGGCGCTTGACTATCCTTTAAGGCAGCGTTAACAGCATCAATCATTAAGGCAATGGGCTCTTTAGCGGTGGCAATATCGGCTTGTTTTTGTTGAACAGCAGCGACAGCAATTAAGATGGGTGCATTATCCGGTGGGTTCATAAAATTTTCACTCATTGAATTTAAACAATACGATTAACGGGTTGTTAATTTATCTAGCCTGTGGCTTGTGGCCACATCATCTTTAGTTATCCAAGTGCATTTCCACTCATCAATTAAATCGCCATAACGCAGCGTTATCTGCTGGGCAAGTTGCTCGGGTGATTCAGCCACAACAGTAACGGTGTTAAGTATTTCATCGCTAATGAACTCGCCTATTTTTTGCTAGTCACCGCGTTGGGTCATGGCCACTGGCGCTGGTTAAATATCTTACCAGCCGTGAGTTTCGAGCACAGCTCAGTGCGATCCAGCCATCGTTACCCATTTGTTTTAATCGTCGGTAGAATTCAGGTCCGCCGTCCTCGAAAAAACTAAGGGTTTTCCATTTCTTCGCGTAAGGTATCAGTCACTAGGTCTAATATGGATACGCGAATCTCGCTTTGAAGATACGTTGTTGTTGGGTAAAACGAATATCCATTAATTGTTGTTTACCTTATAAATAGAGTTAACATTTATTGTTGATATAACAAACTGAGCTATAAATTTGTTCGTTGGTCTTGCCAATAAATATCACGCAATTTTTTCCTTTGCACTTTACCGGCTTCACTACGAGGCAATTGCTTCATAAATTCAATGGTGCGAGGAACTTTTTGCTTGGCCAGTTTCTCTTTTGCGTACTCAATGAGCTGCTCTGATAATTCCATCGATTCTTCGACGTTGGCTTGCAATTGAACAATAGCTTTCACTTCTTCTCCCCATTCATTATTGGGAACACCGACACAGCCTACATCCGCGACTGACGGATGTTTAATGAGTACATTATCAATTTCTTGGGGATAAATGTTGACTCCACCGCTGATAATCACTTCTGCACTTCTGCCCGTTAAAAAGAGAAAACCATCATTATCGAGGTAGCCGATATCACCTGCAGTAAAATATCCATTTTTGACAGCTTTGTCAGTTTTGATTGGGTCTTTGTAATAATTAAATTGGCTATTGGGTGGGTTTATCAAAAACAATTGGCCGGGTGTGGAGCCCTCTACGGGTTTGCCGTCATCATCTAAAATACGGATTTGATCTGGACCGGGCTTGCCTACGGTACCAGGCTTGGCGAGCCAATCTTGTGGGCTGACGATAGTGCCAGGTCCTTCGGTGCCGGCAAACATTTCCCATATAATAGGCCCAAACCAATCGAGCATGCTTTGCTTGGTTTCCATGGCACAAGGTGCGGCGCCGTGAATGATGAACTTTAACGAGTCAATGTCGTAGCGATCTTTAATGGGTTGATCGAGCTTTAGCATACGAACAAACATCGTGGGTACAAAAAAAGCATGTGATATTTTGTGCTGCTCAATTAGCCTCAGTGTTTCTTCTGGCTCCCATTTATCCATCAAAACAATACCAATTCCTGACGTCAATGGTGTCGTCATACAAAGATTAAATGGGCCTGAATGGTACATTGGTCCTGGCGTTAATGCTTGGTCATGACCAGTCTCTGGATCAAATTGAAATACGGCAGTTAGTAGTGCTTGCATGTCTGCAGCTTTAGTAGGGTCGGGTTGTGCACGATAAACGCCTTTGGGTTTGCCGGTTGTTCCCGAGGTGTAAAGCATGGTGTTACCGAGCACGGGTAGACAAATATTTTCTGCTATTTCTTCTTTGATTTTATCCCAAGATTCAAAGCTATTTATCTCACCACCGATGGCAATTTTTACAATCAGTTGTTGGCTTTGTTTTTCGGCGATTATCGCCGCCTGTTTTACTCGGCTGTCAGCAAATAAGGCCTTAGCATCACAGTTATCA
>DDED01000181.1:574-3147 GCA_002336035.1 Cellvibrionales bacterium UBA1963 | reverse complement strand
AAATCCATCGCAAGTGGCACAGGCGCTGACGCCCTTGCCCATGAAAGCCTGCTCAGAAGGAAGGCCTAAATATTGGGCCGAGGCCCCAGTCGCAATAATTAAACTGTCGCAGCTGTAGTTACCACTGTTGCCAAATAATTGAAACGGCCGTTGATTTAGATCGACTGTTTCAATGTGGTCAAATAAAACTTGAGTATCGAATCGTTCAGCGTGCTTTTGCATACGAATCATTAAATCGGGCCCTTGCACACCTTCATTGTCGCCTGGCCAATTATCAACATCAGTAGTGGTCGTGAGTTGTCCGCCTTGTTCCATGCCGGTAATGACCACCGGGTGTAGATTGGCGCGCGCTTCATAAATAGCTGCTGTATAACCGGCAGGCCCTGAGCCTAAAATGATCAGTCGATGGTGTATAAATGTAGACATTAATGGACTTCCGTTAGTGGTTTTAAAAAAAAATGCTCATTGCTTGCAGAAACTGCCTGTCGAGATGAATGTATCGTGTAGGTCATTGTATCTCGGCTTAATCAGTGAATATACCCTATTATTATTTTTTCCTTGTCTATCGGGCTTAAGCGGTTAATTTTGCTAAGCATTACCGTTTACGAACGGGCATTTTACCTTGATGTTTGCGCCTAAATTTAGTTTCCTATGTCATGTACTTGGATCAAACTGTCCCCTTGCTTTTTTGATCAAAATTAAGTCAAAAAGTTGTGAGAACATTATGCCTAAAAAAACATCAAAAACTGCTTCTGTCGATCATACGGATCGCTCTGCACTCATTCTCGTCATAAAAGAAGGGGCGTTAATTGGTCTGCTGGCGGTTGCCATTTACTTTTTAATGGCGCTAATAACTTACAGCCATCAAGACCCAGGTTGGTCGACAACCGGGGATCCAAAGGTGATTCAAAATGCAGCAGGGGCTTTCGGCGCCTGGTTAGCTGATGTCTCACTGTCGACCCTTGGCTATATTGCCTACTTGATCCCCTTCGGATTAATGCATCGCGCTTGGGCTATATTTAAAGATCGTTATCGTGAATCAGATTTTGATCCCTTACTTCTCGCATTAAAATCAGCTGGATTACTATTAGTTTTGTTGGGTTTAACGTGTTTACTATCGTTATCTACCGCAATTGATCAAGACAGTTTAGCGTATGGTAGCGGTGGCTTTTTAGGGCAATACATTCAGAAAGGCTTGTCGGACATTCTTTATCCCGCAGGAACGGCTTTATTAATGCTGTCTATTACGCTGTTCGGGTTAACGTTATTTGCTCAAATTTCATGGCTTTCTTTAATGGATCGAATCGGCGAGTCGACTTTACGTGGCGTCGATCAGCTAATGATACGATGTGTTGAATGGAATGAGCGACGGCTAGAAGCTGCTCGTCATGCCCAACGAATTAAACAACAGACAGTAACCCCACCCATTATTACTGCAGCAAAAGTGCAACCGAGTATTAGCGATGAGCTATCGGTTGCTAGTTTGATAACTCAAATGAAAGTTTCTGCTGAGTCGATCATGCCCAAGGCAACATCTAGCAATACTGGCAGTTCGGCTAAAAACAAAAAAGTGTCAGCTACCGTTAAAAAATCAATGACTCAGGTTAAGAAGCCTGGTGAAGTGATTGAAGTTCCTCATTTTGATCTGCTTGACGAGCCCAAGGCGGGTCGTCAAATTGGTTTTTCACAGGAGCAGTTAAGTCAATTGTCAGGTCTGCTTGAATCGAAATTGGCTGACTTTGGCATTAAGGCTGAAGTCAAGCACGTCTTACCTGGCCCCGTTGTTACCCGTTTCGAAATTCAGCCGGCACCGGGTGTCAAAGTAAGCCGCATTAGTAATTTAGTCAAAGACTTGGCTCGCTCGCTTGCGGTCATTAGTGTTCGTGTAGTAGAAGTTATCCCAGGTAAATCGGTAGTTGGTATTGAAATTCCAAATGAGAACCGTGCTATGGTGATGCTGAGTGAGGTATTAACTTCCCCGGTTTATACTGAAGCGCCTTCAAAATTAACCTTAGCGTTAGGTCATGATATTGCGGGTGAACCCATTGTTGCAGACCTTGCTAAGATGCCGCATTTATTAGTAGCCGGCACCACGGGTTCTGGTAAATCAGTTGGTGTCAACGCCATGCTGTTAAGTCTACTTTATAAGGCTACGCCTGATGAAGTAAGGCTGATTTTGATAGATCCTAAAATGTTGGAGCTGAGTGTTTATGAGGGCATTCCGCATTTGTTAACACCGGTTGTCACTGACATGAAAGATGCCGCGAATGGTCTTCGTTGGTGTGTGGGTGAGATGGAGCGTCGTTATAAATTAATGGCTGCAATGGGTGTTCGTAATTTAGATGGATTTAATAAAAAAGTCACAGACGCGGCGGCTAATGGTGAGACCATAACTGACCCTGTATGGCAGCCTGATCCATTATCGTTGGTTGATATTGATGATCAAGTTCCACCTGATCTAACGACCTTGCCTAGTATTGTTGTCGTTATTGATGAATTTGCCGATATGATTATGATTGTTGGCAAGAAGGTTGAACAACTCATTGCACGAATTGCACAAAAAGCTAGAGCTG
>DDED01000181.1:0-262 GCA_002336035.1 Cellvibrionales bacterium UBA1963 | reverse complement strand
AATTGCACAAAAAGCTAGAGCTGCGGGTATTCATTTAATACTGGCTACTCAGCGGCCATCGGTCGATGTTATTACAGGGCTTATTAAGGCGAACGTGCCTACTCGAATTGGTTTTCAAGTGTCTTCTCGAATTGATTCTCGAACCATTCTTGATCAAGGGGGGGCAGAGCAGTTACTCGGGCACGGTGATATGTTGTATTTACCTCCTGGCAGTGGCGTACCGATTCGTGTGCATGGCGCTTTTGTTTCTGATGACGAAGTC
>DDED01000167.1:5028-5974 GCA_002336035.1 Cellvibrionales bacterium UBA1963 | reverse complement strand
CATTGATCAAATCTTGCGGCATCAAGCCTTCCGATTCTGCAACACTTAAACGCTCTTTTACCGCTCGCTCAACACGCACTAAACCAACACGAAACTGATTTTCAGCCATCTCGCCTACTGAACGAATGCGGCGGTTACCTAGGTGATCAATGTCATCAACCACACCTTGACCGTTACGGATAGCGACCAAAGTCTTTAATACATCGATGATATCTTCGTTAGAAAGAATTCCATCGCCAACGATTTCTTCACGACCCAGACGGCGGTTAAACTTCATTCGGCCAACGCCTGACAAGTCGTAACGCTCTGGAGAGAAAAATAGATTAGCAAACAAATTTTCTGCTGATTCTTTTGTAGGCGGTTCGCCTGGACGCATCATGCGATAGATTTCAACCAATGCTTCTAACTGGGTGCGAGTGATATCACCGCGTAAAGTGTCAGAAATAAATGAACCACAATCAAGCTCATTAGTATAAAGCGTTTCAAATTCTGTTATGCCTAGCTCGTCCAGTTGAGTAAGCACTTCTTCAGTGATTTCAGTATTGCAATCGATAACCACTTCGCCCGTGTCTTTACTGACAAGATCTTTGGCCAGTACGCGACCATAGAGATATTCTATAGGGCACAGTAACTTGTCAATATTGAGCTCTTCTAATTTGCGTATATGGCGAACCGTAATACGGCGGCCCTGCTCAACAACGACTTTACCTTTCTTATCTTTTATCTCAAAAGCGGCAATTTCGCCACGCAAGCGCTCAGGCACCAGGGTCATGGAATAGCCGCCCTTGCCGATCTCAAAAGTGTTGGTATCAAAGAACATCTGCAGCATTTCTTCAGAACTGAGACCTAAGGCGCGCAAAAGTACCGTTGCTGGTAATTTACGTCGACGGTCAATTCTAACGAAAACAAGATCTTTAGGGTCAAATTCAAAATCCAACCATGAGCC
>DDED01000167.1:0-4719 GCA_002336035.1 Cellvibrionales bacterium UBA1963 | reverse complement strand
GATCAAATTCAAAATCTAACCATGAGCCACGGTAAGGAATAACACGTGCTGAATAGAGCAGCTTACCAGAAGAGTGAGTTTTACCTTTATCGTGATCAAAGAATACACCGGGTGATCGATGCAATTGAGATACAATAACGCGCTCAGTGCCATTGACCACAAACGTACCATTGTCAGTCATTAATGGGATTTCACCCATGTACACTTCTTGCTCTTTGATGTCTTTAATTGTTTTAGTCGAAGACTCTTTGTCATAGACGATTAGTCGAACTTTCACCCGCAATGGAGCTGCGTAAGTAATACCTCGAGACTGGCATTCCTTGACGTCAAACACAGGCTCACCGAGCTTATAGTCCACGTATTCTAATGCGGCATTACCCGAATAACTGATGATCGGAAAAACCGATTTAAAAGCTGCATGAAGACCCGCTTCGTTTCGGTCGGCTGCATCAACGCCTTCTTGGGTAAACTTTCGATATGAATCTAACTGAATCGCTAAAAGGAAAGGTTCTTCCATGGTATGCGGTAACTTACTAAAACTTTTACGAATTCGCTTTTTTTCTGTGTACGAATAAGACATTGGCGCTCCTAAGCTCATTTCCTAGAGAAAATGGTCTAATATAAAATCAAGCCGAAAGTGTCGGCCAGATCGCAATCTATTAATGAGATCAGTAATCGCTATCCACTAATAGGCATCCATGCTAAATAACTGAGCAAAATCTTGCGTAAAACGCAGTGATTTTATTAGTTGTTCTAAGGCAATAATCGCATTACAACTCAAAAAATAACTAATAAAAGCACGTCGACTTTCTACTTCATTGCTGTTCATGAGCCTTCTCATGAGTTTCCGGCAACCGCTTCATGGTCATCAACAAAACTGCCATCGACAGCATAAAGCTATCGATGGCAAATTTTTTGAGCTAAACCATACCGCTACTTGATTTCGGCAGACGCACCTGCTTCTTCAAGCGTTTTGACCGTTTCTTCAGCATCGGCTTTTGACACGCCTTCTTTCACTGTCGCTGGTGCACCGTCAACCATCGCCTTCGCTTCTTTCAAACCTAAGCCTGTAATGCCGCGAACCGCCTTGATAACGTTTACTTTCTTATCACCAACAGCTGACAATACTACGTCAAATTCTGTTTGCTCTTCGGCCGCAGCGCCAGCGTCACCGCCTGCAGCAGGGGCAGCAACCGCAACCGCTGCTTGCGCAGAAACACCAAACTTCTCTTCCATTGCACTGACAAGTTCAACCACGTCCATAACGCTCATTTCTGCAATTGCGTCAAGAATTTCGTCTTTAGATAGAGCCATGACTCACATCTCCTAAAAAATTAAATGAAAAACAACAAAGCGAACTTAATTTAAGCCGCTTCAGCTTCTTTTTTGTCTTTTACCGCAGCAACAACACGGGTGACCGATGAAGGAACCTCATTAAAAGTACGAACCAATTTCGTTACCGGCGCGGCTATACAAGCTGCCAATAATGACAAAGCTTGATCTCGCGTTGGCAAATTAGCCAGTACATCAATTTTTCCTGCATCGAGCATTTCACCACCGACCGCTAAAGCTTTTATATCGAAAACATCGTTCGTTTTCGCAAAATCTTTAAACAATCGCGCACAAGCGCCAGGATCTTCCATAGAGAAACCAAACAATGAAGGGCCAGATAGCGAGTCGATAACGCACTCGTATTCTGTTCCTGCAAAGGCTCGTTTCGCTAAAGTATTACGCACTACACGTAAATCGACGTTAGCTTCTCGTGCTTTAGCCCGGAGTTCTGTCATGTCAGTTACATCAACGCCGCGCGCATCTGCAATGACAAGAGACAGGGCATCACTGGCGGTCTCGTTAACTTCGGCGACAATTTGCTTTTTGCCTTCGAGTCCTAATGCCACAATATTACTCCTGTGAATAGACTGACAAAATACATATGTCAGTCATTTGAATTAAGTTATTAATTAACCAGCTTTTTACACCGCTTATTAACAACCACCTTGTTGGTGGGACGAAATTATCGCACTCACCATCTGCGTAGGTCATTTATTCTCATCGCATTAACCGACAGAAAAAAGATTAAGCCTGATCTATACTTGCCAATATTATTGGGTCATAGATCACTAACACCTACGGTCTTTGACGGCTCAAGTTAACATTCAACTTGAAGCGCCTCAGAATCTTGCTGGCATCACTGCCAATACTCTTACCTTTAACTTTCTTGCTATTTGTCAATCATCAACTGACTCAAAAACTATTCTTCTAGTGACGATGGATCAATGCTTAATCCAGGGCCCATGGTAGTAGAAAGGCTGATTTTTTTAAGGTAAACGCCTTTCGCAGAAGCAGGCTTGGCCTTTCTCAAATCAGCTAGCAATGCCTCTAAATTTTCTTTGATCGCTTTGGTTTCAAAACCAACGCGGCCAATAGCACCATGAATCACACCATTTTTATCGGTACGGTAACGAACTTGTCCAGCTTTCGCATTTTTCACAGCCGCTGCCACATCAGGCGTTACCGTGCCCGTCTTTGGGTTAGGCATTAAGCCACGCGGGCCTAATATCTGACCTAACTGTCCGACCACTCGCATGGCGTCGGGCGAAGCGATAACCACATCAAAATTCATATTGCCTTTTTTCACTTCTTCAGCAAGGTCTTCCATGCCGACGATATCTGCGCCGGCTGCAGCAGCAGCCTCTGCATTTGCACCGCCCGTAAAAACAGCAACGCGAACGTCTTTACCTGAACCATTCGGTAAAGTCGTTGCACCACGAACGGCTTGATCAGATTTACGCGCATCAATGCCTAAGTTAATAGCAACATCAATAGATTCTTTAAACTTAACCGTTGATAACTCGTTCAACAATGTTGCCGCATCACTAATTGAGTACATTTTGCCTAGCTCTACTTTTTCAGCGATTGCCTTGGCACGTTTTGTCAATTTAGTCATCGTCTTAACCCTCCACTTCTATGCCAGCAGATCGAGCACTGCCAGCAATAGTTCTTACCGCCGCGTCCATATCTGCAGCCGTTAAGTCAGCCATTTTAGTCGTGGCGATTTCTTCCAATTGAGCCCGCGTCACTTTGCCAACTTTATTGACATTAGGCTCTCCGCTGCCTTTTTGGATACCTGCCGCTTTACGCAGCAAGACCGAAGCAGGGGGAGTCTTTTTAATAAATGTAAAGCTGCGATCAGCGTATACGGTGATAACGACGGGGGTTGGCAAGCCAGGCTCGAGACTTTGTGTCTCAGCGTTAAAGGCTTTACAGAACTCCATGATATTCACACCATGCTGACCCAGCGCTGGGCCAACAGGGGGACTGGGGTTTGCCTGACCAGCAGGCACTTGCAACTTGATATAAGCTTCTACTTTCTTAGCCATGAGAATATGCTCCTAAATTGGGTACATGCGCATTGACTAATCGTTCTAATTACAACCCTTAGAACGATGACATTGCTCCCCGAAAAATTACCTGTTTGCGGCATACCGCGCGAGATAACTACTAATTCAATACTCCAAAAGTATTGCAATCACAACCGTCACTCAATG
The DNA here is from genome assembly GCA_002336035.1 of Cellvibrionales bacterium UBA1963. Classification (GTDB taxonomy): domain Bacteria; phylum Pseudomonadota; class Gammaproteobacteria; order Pseudomonadales; family UBA7434; genus UBA7434. The sequence continues at coordinate 1,171 of DDED01000167.1, read as the reverse complement.
TTTAAGTTACGTCTTTTCTACTTGTCCGAACTCTAATTCAACTGGCGTTGAACGCCCAAAAATGAGTACCGAAACTTGAATCCTACTCTTCTCGTAATTCACTTCTTCAACGACGCCATTAAAATCATTAAATGGCCCATCTGTTACGCGCACCATCTCACCAGGCTCGAATAAAGTTTTCGGTTTAGGCGCGTCGCCACTGTCTTCTATTCTACGCAAAATGGTATCGGCTTCTTTTTGGGTAATAGCCGCTGGCTTATCCGCTTTGCCGCCAATAAACCCCATCACTCTGGGAGTCTCTTTAACTAAATGCCAGCTATCGTCATTTAGATCCATTTCAACCAAGACATAGCCTGGGAAAAATTTACGCTCGCTCTTTCTCTTTTGACCGGCGCGCATCTCAACCACCTCTTCGGTGGGAACAAGAATATCACCGAATAACTCCTGCATGCCAGCAAGGTTGATCCGCTCACGTAAAGCGGCTTGGACTTTTTTCTCGTAGCCCGAAAACGCATGTACCACGTACCAACGCTTACTCATTCATCCACCTTTTTCAATTTGCTCTCAAACTATCGGTAATAAAAAAACACTCAGCCAATTGCCAAGGACACCAACCAACCCAACAAGGTGTCGAGACCCCAGAGCAATAATCCAGCCACAATAACAACCAAAGCGACAATCAGTGTTGTCTGTACGGTCTCTTGGCGAGTAGGCCAAACGACCTTACGAATTTCTGTTCGAGCCCCTTTAAGAAGCAACCAAAACGCTTTGCCCTGAATCGTCTGGAAGGCGATCAAAGAAGCCACGACTGAAGCGGCCAACAAACCTAGCACCCGGTAAAGTAACGACTCACCACCAAAATAACTATTGGCATAAACCGCCGCAATAACGATGGCAGCAGAAAGCACCCACAAGGCAATATTCAATGGCGATCGTACGTGTTCATTTGCTTGGACGTTATTGTTCATTTAACCCTTTGACACATCAGCTATTTGATTTCAAATTCGTCATTAACTCTTTGGCTAACATTTATTCGAAGTGGGCTAAGGCTGTCCCATTCTTCGAGCTTAATAAAGCAAAAACAACCACTGACCGCTTCGGCAGTGGCTTAGTGCCTGTAAACTTGCCACGCATTCCACTGTGAATGAATGGCAGGCCAGGAGGGAATCGA
>DDED01000082.1 GCA_002336035.1 Cellvibrionales bacterium UBA1963 | reverse complement strand
GTCGTCTCGATACGATCCAAGCGGCGATATTACTTGAAAAGTTAGCCGAATTCCCTTTCGAACTTGAATCGCGAAATCGCGCCGCCGATCACTACAACGCGATCTATTCCAAGACCTTTAAAACGCCAAAATTGCCCGATGGGTATACCAGTTCTTGGGCGCAGTACACCCTTGTCTCGGTTGATCGTGCTGCGGCAATGGATGAATTCAAATCCCACGGCATTCCAACGATGGTCTATTATCGCACCTGTATGCATCAGCAGAGCGCGTTTAAGCATTTGTCTTATGCAGACGAAGAGTTGCCCGTTGCATCGAGACTCGCCAGACAAGTGTTTAGTCTACCCATGCACCCCTATTTGTAGCTAGCAATGTTTAAAAAAGTAGTCAATATATTTTTAGGAACCGTGATTACCCAAGGTTCAACTATATTGCTCTATATGGTGCTCGCCCGATTATTACCGGTAGATGATTTTGCCACCTTTAGGCAGTTGTTTCTTATTCTTAGTATATTGACGGCAGTGAGTTTTTCAGCTTTGCCGACGAGTCTTCTTTACTTCACTGGACGAGCATCTTCGGGCGAAGAAAGAACGCAATATCTCTATCTAACAGCCGTCTTAACGGTCGCGATATCCATCGCTCTTTCGATATCCCTGTATTTCTCCAGTGGATGGATCGCGGTATTATTCAATAACGTTTTATTGAATGATGTGCTTCGCTGGTTCGCTTTCTCAGTGATAGGGATTCTCACTATCAGCATGATGCCATCGGCGCTGCTGGTACTGAACAAGACTCATTTACAAGTATATCTCGCGGCTAGCATAGGCCTCACCACGACTATTCCCTGTATTACTCTGGCTTATTACGGTGCCGATCTTGCTCGCATAGTCCAGCTACTGGCGTCGATATATTTGCTTATCGGGCTATTGCTTACGTGTGCATTGGTGTATGTGACTCGGCATGTCAACCGTAGTTTGAGTAGTCTAAAGGATAAGGCCATTCAAGTGGCCATATATAGTTGGCCGCTATTGGCGGCTAGTGGGCTGTCGATCGTCGGCTTAAAAATTGATCATTTATTTATATCTTCCTTGCTGGGAATCACTGCCTATGGACTATATAGCGTGGGCGCTTTTGAGATCCCAGTGTTCAATATTTTGCAAAATAGTGTTACCTCCGTACTCATCCCAACGGTGACGGCGCATTTAAAGCGGTCTAGGTACCATGATGCATCGCAGCTTTGGAATATGGCAGCCAAACGAACAGCGTGGATAACCTTTCCTTTGGCATCCATTTTTATTTTGTATGCAGAAGTAATTGTTCGTTTTTTGTTTGGCGATCAGTATTTGCATGCAGCACCCATTTTTGCCATATTTACGAGTCTAGTCTACGTTCGCGTGCTAAGCTTTGGAATGGCTTTGCGGGCTTTGGGTAAAACCAAATTAGAGCTAGTAACCACTTTTTTTTATCTGTGCACAGGAGCGTTGGGAGGGTACCTTATAACAGCGCATTTTGGTGCTGTTGGCACAGCTATTTGGGTGGTGATAAATACGCTATGTCTCGCGTGTGGTTTATCGCTGTTAACCCTGAGGTGCTCCGGAAATGAGATTAATATTTTCGCGATTTATCCTAAAAAAGAATTGTTTTTTTCGATCTCCTTATTGATAGGTATGGGTGCCATAAACGAAATTATGACGAATAATATGCAGACGTTTCACTTGATCGTATTAATCAATATCGGTTTGTTATTCGTTATTTGGGGGGCTTTAATTAAATATGTCTTCGATGAAAAAACTGCTTAAATATTTAGTCAAGCGGATCGATTGTCTGAACCACTTGGTTTACGACAAAGGCGTTGGTAGTAAGGCTCGTCTGGGTACGTTGATATCTAATTTTTTAGTCAATTTTTTCTTCCGACAAAATGCCGAATATTCGCTGATGACGAACTACAAAACTACAGTTGTTAGCGGCCATAAACTCGTTCTGGCGGGGCGGCAGCAGGGGACATTCTCCAGTCTTGTGAACAGTGCAGGGTGTTATTTACAGGCGGGAAATGGAATAACTATCGGCAATGGCACCATATGGGCTGCTAACGTGGTGATTGTAAGCGCGAATCACGATCCCTGTAAGGATGACAAATCGTGGATTGTAGACGGCCCCGTTATTATTGGCGAAGATTGCTGGATTGGTGCAAATGTCTCGATTTTACCCGGTGTTCATCTGTGTGATAGAACTGTTGTTGGAGCGGGTTCTGTAGTGACAAAAAGCTTTGATCAGACCAATATAGTGATTGCCGGTAACCCCGCAAAAATTGTTAAAAATTTGAAAAAAGAGAACTAATAGTGAAGATTTTGACTATCGTAGGGGCTCGACCTCAATTTATTAAAGCGGCCACTGTCAGTCGAGTAATACAACAGACCCCGGGAGTTGAAGAAGTATTAATTCATACCGGACAGCACTTTGACAAAAATATGAGTGATGTCTTTTTTGATGAAATGGGTATACCAGAGCCTGAGTATAATTTGGGGATATCCTCCATGTCTCATGGTGCAATGACTGGGCGTATGCTGGAGGGTATTGAGCAGATTCTACTCGATGAAAAGCCGGATTGGGTTTTAGTGTATGGCGATACAAATTCGACCTTAGCCGGGGCATTAGCTGCTTCAAAGCTTCATATCAAAGTTGCCCACGTTGAGGCTGGTTTAAGAAGCTTTAATATAAGAATGCCCGAAGAGCAAAACCGAATTCTGACGGATAGAATCAGCACAGTGTTGTTCTGCCCAACGGATGTCGCAATAGACAATTTGCACTCAGAGGGTTACGAGGGGCTTGATATTCGGGTATCCAAGGCTGGAGACGTTATGTATGACGCAGCTCTGTATTACGGTGACCGTGCAAAACAGCCCGAATGGATTAGCGATTTAAATGTTCATAACGGCTTTGCGCTGGCGACTGTTCACCGCGCGGAAAATACTGATAACCCTGATCGTCTCAGGGAGATTATTTTAGCTATCAATGAAGTTCATATCACAACGCCAGTGATATTACCCCTGCACCCAAGAACGAAACTAATTATTCAAAAGTTAGGGTTACATCTTGACGTGCATATTGTTGAGCCCGTTGGTTATCTTGAGATGGTCTATTTGCTCAAGACCTGCGATTTCGTTTTGTCTGATAGCGGTGGTGTGCAAAAAGAAGCCTATTACTTTAAAAAATCCTGCTTTGTTTTGCGAGATGAAACCGAGTGGACAGAGCTTGTTGAACATGGTGCCAATAAAATTGTAGGCGCCAATCGTCAAGCTATCGTTACGGCTGCAACTGAGCGTGTGAGTGATATCGATTTTAGCCATGAGTTATACGGCGCCGGTGATGCCGCCAATAAAATTGTCGCATATTTGCAGCACTATGGTCATGTTGGGAGAGCGATAGATTAGCGCTATGCATATTTGTTTTATAACAAATCTTTCGGTTTGGTCGTTGGGCAAAGGAAAAGGCGCGCCGTCTTTTTACAATACTCTGCAGCTCTATAATAATAGAGGCGATACAGTGACGCTACTAACCACTGAAAACGGTCTAGATTTGTCCGAACTGGATAACGTACAGATTGTTTACCTCGCCCATCGAAAATTGTTGCAGTCTCGGCTTTTAGGTGGCCTAGTGCGTCTATTACACAAATATTTTCTTTACATCAGATATCAGATAGATGGTGTCAGGGCACTCAACAAACATGCGTCCGAAGCAGATATTATTTATGCCTATGAGATTGGCTTTGTGCCGGCCGTAAAAATATTTTGTCAGCAAAATAAAAAGAAATGGGTCTCCAGATTTCAGGGTACAATTCTGACAGATTTGGTTCAGGCATCGGGATTGATGCGGAAAGTTAGGCTGTACTGTCAATTTTTTGATCATATAGCCGCCCTTAAAACGCTATCTCCATTAACGATAATGACCGATGATGGTACTAGAGGCGATCAGGTCCTAAAGTTTCTACGGCGGACCTCATTGCATGCACGAGTTGATTTTTTTAAAAACGGCGTTGATTCTCTGGACCTGAATGTCGGCGATTTAGAGTCTTATGAGCAGGCGCATAATACCAATGACATTGTTTTTAGCTCGGTGTCCAGAGTTCAGCGCTGGAAGCGTCTAGATAGATCGGTAGAGATCTTTGAAGTATTTACGCGAACCTACCCTAAGTCTCACTATTATATCGCCGGAGAGGGTCCTGAGCTGGAGAATATTAAAGAACTGGTAGTAAGCAAAAAGCTAGAGGATAAAATAACTTTTCTGGGATCACTAAAAAAATCACAGATTTATCAGTTGTTGATGGATTCTAAGTACTTTCTTTCCAGCTATGAGTTGAGCAATCTCGGTAATCCACTATATGAAGCTATTTGCTGTAGTACTATCGTGGCAACCTTAGATAATGGCTCCACGAGTGAAATGATTGAGGATCAGGTGACCGGAGTGCTCTCTAGAGAGGGAGAATATATAATCAATGGCGAAAAGTTGGTCACTCTAGAGTCAAATCAAGCCCTTCAGCAGGCAATCAATGCGCAGGCCCAAAGAACCTTTTCTCGAGCTATGGTCTCTTGGGATCAGAGAATGGATAAGGAATACCTCAGCCTGATGATGTTGAGAAATGAACCATAATTCTCTTGCAAAAATAATTCTGGCACTGCTCTCGGTCTTTCTTTTGATCGATGCGATAAACGGATTTTTTGTTCTTAGTTTGGGCATTGATTCCCATCTTTCGGTGCTCTACAAAGCACTAATGTTGATTCTCTTATTGATCTATCTGGGCCTACATAATGTGAAGGCGCTGATGGTGATTGTAGGTCTTTATGCTACGTTATTACTGGGGGAGGCCTTAGCGATAGTGATGCTGCGATCGTCCGCAACTTATTTGAGTTTTGTTGTCCAGCATGCGGTAAAAGTCGTAACGCCTTTAGTTCTATTTTTCTTTTTACTCGATCGTTACAAAAGGGACACACAATTATATTTAAAATTAGAGCGGGTCATGTTCATCAATTGCGGGATTTTTTTGGCGAACATTTTCCTTGGCTGGTTTGGGGTAGGGTTTAGTACCTATGGAGGCGCTGTTTCGGCCACATCTATCGGCGTAAAGGGTTTCTTTTACGCGGGCAATGAAATATCAGCCTTGATGATTGTTTTTGCCGGTTTCTATTTGGGCCGGTCATATATTCAATCGAAGTTAAAATTTATTTTTGTGGCAGTTATGTGGCTATGTGTAGGGGTTTTGATATCAACCAAAACGTCCATCCTGTCTGCGGTTGTTCTAGTCTTCGTTATACCCCTTATCTACGAGGGTAGACGCATTTTTTCTTTTACTTCATCTCCGTCGCTTATTTTTTACACTGCGTTAATTACGATTAGTTTTCAAGCATTCACATTATATCAAGAATTTCAGGAAACTTTATTATTTGGAAAGTTACAGTTCTTTTTTTTGAAAGGCGGTTGGTTAACGGTGATTTTTTCTGGCCGAGATCAGTTTATGCTTGCCATGTGGGAGTATTTTCTTGCCGCCGAATCCGTAATGTCAATGTTGATTGGCAATGGCGTTAGCTATTACGCGGATCATATAAAA
>DDED01000011.1 GCA_002336035.1 Cellvibrionales bacterium UBA1963 | reverse complement strand
AAGTGGTCGGGTATGACCCTGCCATATCTATTGAAGCCGCGTGGAGACTCTCGAGCGACGTTAAAAAGATGGACAGTCTCGAGGCTCTTCTATCAACAGCGGACTTTGTGACGCTTCATTTGCCGGTTCTTGATGCGACCCGTAATTTAATTAACCATCAATCACTGCAATTTGTTAAGCCAGGCGGTAAGCTGGTTAACTTCGCGCGTTCAGAAATTGTTGATGGCGATGCAGTGGTTGCCGCTCTCGATTCAGGGAAGTTAACAGCTTACATCGCTGATTTTCCCAAGCCTAATATGATCGATAGGGATGACGTTATTCTTATGCCTCATATCGGCGCAAGCACTGATGAAGCGGAAGAGAATTGCGCAATTATGGCGGCTAATCAGATTCAAGATTACCTTGAAAATGGCAATATTGTGAATTCGGTGAATTTCCCTTTGGCCATTTTGGAACGAAGTTCTGGGTTTAGATTGTCTGTCATCAACAAAAATGTAACGAACATGCTTGGCAGTATCACGTCTATCTTAGCGGAACATAAAATCAATGTGATAGATTTACTCAACCGAAGTCGCGGCGAACTGGCCTATAATTTAATTGATGTTGAGACAGAGCCCACGCAAGTGGTCTTGGATCTATTAGCAACCATTGAAGGTGTGATTGCCGTTCGCTCATTGTAGTTCGTCGAAAGCATCTGGTCTGAAGCCATTTGCGTTCTATTGGGTTGCCACATGGCAATAACGGCATGATCAGCTCATAGGCTGTGCTTAGGCAGATTGTCTTTTGTAAGAAATTCGGAGATATGACGATGCGTTGGTTATTGCTTCCCTTACTTTTTGGACTCACCGCTTGCCTTCATACGACCAATTATGCTGATCAGTCTGCAAAGCGTCATGTGAGTGAGTTGAATGCTTACTCTTTGAGTGGCTCGGGTTATCAAATCATATTGCAAGACAGTTATCCCATCGATCGATTATCACCGATTTATATTTCAGCGACGAACGAGCTGTTATCGGTGAAACTCTCTACCGCATTAAATCGACATTATACAGTGCAACCTTTGTCGGCATCATTGCGCATTGACGCATTGGCAATTGACCCGTTGTCGCAATTACCTGCGGCAGGATTTTTATTTCGCATTGAGCCGTTACTTAGTTGTAAAAAGCAACATTTAAGCTGTGAGCCTCATTCGCTTTATGAGCAGCTTGCGATTTCGCATCACAAAGACAGGTACATGCCTCGAAGGCATCGATACAAGATTCTAGTCATTGATTTATATAGCGATAAAACTATCGAGGTGGTTACTATCACGACGAGAAGGTCATTGCTCTCTCGACACCAGTTAAGCGCTAGTCTTTTAGATGAGGCTCTAGCTCGGTTATCTGAGCAACTTGCAGCCTCGAATTAACGAGCACAATGTCATGAACTTAGACGACCGTTTTTTAGAATCCATTGCTGAACAGACGATTAATTTAGATACAGACAGTGATCGCTTGCGCCGCGCTGCAGAGTTATTGCATTTAATGCCTGGAAAAATGGCCATTACTATCCACCGTAACGGTGACTGGTCTTATCAAGGGTCAATGTTTAATCGACCGGCGATGGTCGATTTGTTGGCTAAAAGCTTGGTGGCGTTTAATGACCGTTATTATCTTTTGGCGCCAGAGCAATTGCTTGAAATTACGGTAGAAGATTTGCCTTTTTTAGTGATTGATTTAAATCGCTCCATTGACCACCACCAAGTTATAGCCACAACTAATCTTGGTCAATCCGTAGTGATTAATGATGAGCACGCATGTTACCTTTCTGCGGTTCCAGGTATGGCTGTGAAGGTTCCTTGCGTCGGCATTCGATCAGGCATAGCGGCTAGACTCTCAAGGCCTATGTACTACCAGATTTTAGATTGGTGTGAAGTTGAAGAAACTGGGGAAGGCCAACGCCTGTTTCTCCATTCTGATGGGTGTCAATTTGAATTAGGTGCGCTCTAGCCAAAATTTAAATTGATATTATTTGACTCGTTCAACCGGTCTTTAATCGGCAGAGATTTTTTTAGTTTACATGTTGGGGTAATTAGGCCCGCCGGTACCTTCTGGCGTTATCCAAACGATGTTTTGCGTTGGGTCTTTAATATCACAAGTTTTGCAGTGCACGCAGTTCTGCGAGTTAATTTGAAACTTTTTTGTTCCTGTTGTGTCTTCGACTATCTCATAAACCCCAGCGGGGCAGTATCGTTGAGCAGGTTCGTTATATTTTGGCAAATTATGATTCAATGGAATATGGGGGTCACGAAGAGTTAAGTGGCAAGGTTGGTCTTCTTCATGGTTAGTGTTAGACAGGAATACCGATGAAAGTTTGTCAAAGCTTATTTGATTGTCAGGCTTTGGGTATTCAATAACAGGCATCTTGTCAGCGTGCTTTAAAGTCTCATGATCAGGCTTGGGATCTCTTAAGGTCCAAGGCAGCTTGCCTTTAAAAATACCCATCTCTATAAACGCTAAACCGCCAGCAATTAAACCACCAAATTTATGGACTAGTGGGCCAAAATTACGCCATTTAGTGAGCTCCTGATTGAGCCATGAGTCATTGAATTTATCAGCATAATTGACCAAGTCATTATGACCTTCAGCGCCTTCGCTGAGAGCCGCATACAATGTTTCTGCAGCGATCATGCCTGATTTCATAGCAGTATGACTGCCTTTAATTCTCGCAAAGTTGAGGGTTCCTGCATCATCACCAACTAAAAGACCGCCAGGGAAAGACATTTTTGGTCGAGATTGAGGGCCGCCTTTAATCAGTGCTCTTGCTCCGTAGGTAATGCGCTTGCCGCCTTCGAGATAATGCTTAATAGCACTGTGCTGTTTCCACTGTTGAAATTCATCGAACGGTGACAGATGGGGGTTTTCATAGCTCAGTGGAACAACGTAACCCAGTGATATCTGATTATCTTCATTGTGGTACATGTAAGAACCGGATGTGGTCTTTTTGGCAGCAGGCCAGCCCATGGTGTGAACGACTAAACCGGGTTTATGTTTAGCAGGATCAATTTCCCAAATCTCTTTGAAACCCAGCCCATAATGTTGCGGGTCACAACCTTTGTCGAGTTCAAATTTTTCAATTAATTGTTTACCCAGATGGCCTCTGCAGCCTTCGGAGAAAACTGTATATTTTGCATGGAGCTCCATGCCGCGCATATAGCTGTCTTTTTGTTCGCCAGTTTCACTCACGCCCATGTCGCCAGTTGCAATTCCCTTAACGCTTCCGTCTTCATGATAGAGCACTTCAGCCGCAGAGAAACCAGGGTATACTTCAACACCCATCCCTTCAGCTTGCTCAGCAAGCCATCGGCAAACATTGCCAAGGCTTATGACATAATTACCGTGGTTGTGAAACCCTGGGGTGAAGAGGAGGGGAACCTTGAGTGCGGCTTTTTGACCAAACATGAACATGACTTGATCTTCACTGACAGGCACATTAAGTGGTGCACCTTGCGCTTTCCAGTCAGGGAACAATTCATTCATGGCTTTAGGGTCAAGCACTGCGCCAGACAAAATATGAGCACCTACTTCGGACCCTTTTTCAACCACGCAAATGGTGATTTCTTTTTCGTTTTCTGCCGCTAGTTGGGCAAGCTTGCATGCTGTTGATAGTCCCGCAGGGCCAGCGCCTACGATAACAACATCAAACTCCATCGATTCTCTATCCAAAATCAAACCCCTTTTTCTTTTGACCCTATTAGCTCAGTCATGGCTACTAAGCAGGCAACACGATGTATTAGGTGCCTTGTGGCATTAGTGCATTGATACTGATATTGGTTAATCAGTCCTAGTCTTTTCGGCCTACTCACGCACTAAATTATTATAGCGCAGATTGAGGCAATGTATGTATCGTGTAGCATGGCCTTTAATCGTCAAGATTTGGTGAAGTTGCTTCCAAATGCAAAGCATTATCAATAACAGTCGTGCAGGTTAAAGGTCTATTGTAGTTTACGTTAAGCAGGGTTTTTTAGATGTGTTTCGGCCACTCTAGTTACAATATCCAGCGCACTTTCTTTGCATTCTGGTAAGGCAATATCGGTGGTAGCGATAGGCTCGCAACGCTGTCCCCAGCGGATTAATTGAGCACTCCATGTTAGGCCTGCTCCAAAGGCAGGAACTAAAATCAAATCGCCGGACGTTACATGCTTTTCCTCTACGGCTTCTACAATTGCCATCGGGGCAGTTGCGGCTGACATATTCCCATAACGATGAATGTTGACGAACAATTTTTCATTGGGGACTTTAAGTCGTTGAGCTAATGCCTCAATAATTCGCAAATTTGCTTGGTGGGGAATCACAATATCAACATCGCTGGTGCTAATGCCCATTTTCCCAAGCGCTTTTTCACAGCCTGATTGCATGCCGGTAATGGCTTGCTTAAAGATTTCTCTGCCTTCAAAATCCCACAGAGTCGTTCCGAGTGGCCATCCTTGGTTCGCGTACTTTAGGCCGACGCCGTTGACAGCAAGAATGTCCCGAGAGTCCGCTATACAGCCTAAAGCTTCAGCTTGAATGCCAACATTTTCTTCCGTGTCTTCAGCTTCTAAATAAAAGGCTGCTGCGCCGTCACCAAATAAAATAGCGACGTTTCTGTCGGTCCAATCCATAAAAGGATGAATGACTTCAGCGCCAATGATCACGGCATTATTGATCGTGCCGGCTTTAATCATTGCCGAGGCGACTGACAGTGCATACATACCGCTGGTGCATGCCGTATTCAAGTCCATGCAAGCAGCATTGCTAGCTTGTAAAAGCTGCTGAATGCGTGAAGATGAGTTAGGTACTTGGCTATCGAAGGAGCAGCTACCGAGAATAATCATATCAACGTCATCGGCATTGACACCGGCACACGCCAAAGCGCGTGCCGCTGCAATATGAGACAGTTCACTGATTGGCACGTGAGATATCCGACGTTCTTTCATGCCGGTGCGACTCGTGATCCATTCATCATTGGTATCGAAGAGTGTCGCTAAGTCATCGTTGCTTAAGATATTGTCGGGGGCACATTTTCCCCAGCCAGTAATTGCTGCTTGCCTCATTCTTTGTCATCTCAGGTCATTCTTGATTCATTAAACCATAATGTTTGGAGCACCCAGTGATCCAAAATTTGTAAGATTTATTTTACATCAAATAAACTGAATGAGTGAGGTATGAGGGAAGAAATTCCCCCCTTAAACGAACCAATGGGTTAATTTAAGGGGTTAATTGGGTTTTATCGTCGATTATTGCTGGTTTATTATCCGATAGTTTAGAATTGGTCTTCTTTTAAACCCATTGTTAATTGGCTATCAGCTGCAGCTGCAGCTGCATAAGCGCCAGCACGGGGTAGAATATGTGCAGCATAAAACTCGGCAGTGATAATTTTTGCGCCATAAAAATCAGGATCTTCATCGATTTTCTGATGCGCAACCAATGCGCCTTTAGCCATTAGCCAGCCACCG
>DDED01000041.1 GCA_002336035.1 Cellvibrionales bacterium UBA1963 | reverse complement strand
TACAGTGACGACGTTGCTTGCAGGTGCATCCGCTGATCGGATCGAACAACTCCTTACAGAGCCGCTGGAGAAAGTCATTCAAGAGATGCCTGAACTGCACAGTGTTACCAGCACTTCTCGCTCAGGTGCCTCTTCGATAACCGTCAACATTCACGATCGCTATACGGATCTTCAGCCTATTTGGGAAAAGTTAAAATCGAAGGTCAATAAAGCTCAGGCCGATTTTCCCGTAGGTGTTGAGCCCTCTGTTATCGATGATGAAATAGGCGATATGTTTGGTATTGCAATAGGTATTGTTAGTGATGGATTTAGCTATGCTGAACAAAAGGAACTTGCAGATGACTTAAGAAATCAATTGCTTGCGATTGACTTGGTCGCAAAAGTTGAGCTTTATGGCGCGCAGGAAGAGCGGATTTTTGTCGAATACAATAGCAGCCGTTTAACCGAGCTAGGCATTTCGCCCGAGTATTTTGCCAAAGTGCTCGACAAGAAAAATATCATTACCCCCGGGGGACGTGTACGCCGTGGGAATGTTCGGTTAAACCTCGAAACCACCGGCAATGTAAATTCTCTTGAGGAGCTGCAGCGGACACTGGTGCCACTGCCTAACAGTGAAGAATTAATTGCACTGGATAATATTGCTAAGGTCTATCGCGGTTATATCGACCCAGCTCAGGAGATTGTTAGGGTAGGGGGTCACAGCGGAATGGTAGTTGCTGTGTCGATGCGGCAAGGCGGCAATATCATTCGACTCGGTGAGCAAGTTTCTGCATTACTGACCAGCTTTCGCGAAGTGATTCCGTTAGGTTTTGAATTTGAGATTGTTGCTTTTCAACCGCAAGTGGTCAACGATACTATTGTCAATTTTGCACTAAGCTTGCTGCAGGCAATTTCAATTGTTTGCATAGTAATTATTATTTTTTTAGGCCTGAAGACAGGGCTAGTCGTCGCTAGTTTAATTCCCGTCACTGTTTTGGGTTCAATCGTGATCATGGATGGGCTAAATATTGGGTTAAATCAAGTGTCATTGGCTGGCTTAATGATAGCATTAGGCATGTTAGTTGATAATGCTATCGTGATGACAGAGAATATATTAGTCTTGCGCAGCAAAAACATTGCTCCGATTGACGCTGCCGTACAGTCCGCTAAACAGCTAAGGTGGCCCTTGTTAGTTGCCTCATTAACGACTTCAGCAGCTTTTTTACCGATTGCATTGGCCGACTCTGCGACCGGTGAATACACCGCGCCGTTGTTTTATGTTGTATCAATTGCACTGCTCTTTTCATGGTTGGTATCGTTGACGTTAATACCATCATTAACGGTTTTTTTCTTACCTAAACAACAGGGCCAAAAAGTCAGTCGCGTATTTAATCCTTCTACCTATGCCGCTTACACTGCTGCGTTAAAATATATGTTGCAACATCGAGCGGCAACCTTACTGGCAGTAGTGTTGATTTTTATTACAGCTATTTTTAGCTTTAGGTTTGTGCCGGTTATATTTTTTCCTGCCAGCGATGACGCGCGATTTAAGTTAACAATAGATTTGCCCCAAGCAACATCGATTGAGCGAACTTCTCAGGTAGTCAGTGAAATTGAACATTTCATCGATGATAACTTGATGGTTACAGAGCAACGACAAGGGGTTAAAAATTACGCTACATTTATAGGTACTGGAGGCCCTAGAATTGTGACTAACCACAGTGGTTCTGAAGCCTCTTCGAACACAGCATTCCTGTTGTTTAATACCAGTTCAGCTGCGTCTATCGACTCAACAATGAATCAATTAAGGAATTTTTTGTTTGACAATTATCCCGACATTTCATCGTCTTTGCGGCGTTTTGAGACGGGTGCATCTGTGGCCAAGCCGATACAGATTCGCATTAGTGGAGAATCAATTGATACTCTTTATGATTTATCCGATCAAATAAAGCTGCACTTAGAATCGATGCAGGGTACGGTCGGTATTAAAGACGACTGGGGACCTAAGTCGCAGAAAATTGTGATTAAAGTTGACGAGGCCGCTGCGCGTCGAGCAGGAATCACAAATGCCGACGTCGCATCGTCATTAAATACCTCATTTAGTGGTAAAGCTGTGACTGAGTACCGTGAAGGTGATCAGCTGATTCCCGTCATTGTTCGTGCACAGCGAACGATGACCAATCAAACCTTGATAACCAACAGTATGAATATATTTTCGCAAACCGGTGACCGTTCTTATAATTTAAGTGAATTAGGCCAGCCACTGGTTGCTTGGGAGCCTGCACTCATTAAACGCTATGATTTAGCACGCACCATTACTATTTCAGCTGAATTAAGCCGCCAGGGTAATGCTGCCGACATTGTCGCTAGCCTTGAGCCTTGGTTGGAACGGTTGTTTGAGAAGGCAGAGTTTAATGGCTATGAGTTTGCTTTGGGCGGTGAAGCCGAAGCTGCTGCTGAGGCAAACCAATCAATCAATGAGAAAATTCCTGTCGCATTTGCCATCATTCTTTTTTTGTTAATGACGCAATTTAATTCTATTAAAAAGACTGCCATCATATTATTAACCATACCGCTTGGTTTGATCGGAGTGATTTCTGGTTTGTTGATAACGGGTTCATATTTCGGTTTTATGACGTTTTTGGGTATTATTTCTTTGTCTGGCATTGTCATTAACAACGCGATTGTTTTGATTGACCGCATTGAGTTTGAAATTATTAATAATGGTTTGGCCCGTGGTGACGCTATTGTAGTAGCGGCACAACGGCGCCTTCGGCCGATCGTTTTGACCACATTAACCACGCTGCTAGGCATGATGCCACTGTGGTTAGGCGGAGGCACCTTGTGGGAAACCATGGCGGTAACCATTATATTTGGTTTATTGGGCGGCACATTATTGACCTTAGGTGTCGTGCCGGTTCTTTATTCATTGTTCTATGGGGCTAAGCCGTCCACTATAACCGCCTCAAC
>DDED01000005.1 GCA_002336035.1 Cellvibrionales bacterium UBA1963 | reverse complement strand
TCATCATGCCTTTCTCAACACCCATAGCTACCAAATCATTGTCAGTTACTTCCACCTCTGTATCGACTAAGGCGGCACCCATGCCATAAACGTGATATTTTCTCATCGTAATATTGCCTTGCTCCAGTTATGCTAACTAAGTCCTAGGGAATAGCATTGTATTTCGACATTGCATTCGTGCTGGCTGACTCTCAGGAGCTTAGCAGAAGTTGTTAATTTCAAGTCCATTACCTTAATTTGCAATAGTGTTCAAAGCAAGTACTGAATTGATGAATAAAGTAAGCAAGCAAATAAAGACCCAAAAAAAGGTCAAGCGGCGGGGCTTTTTGCGTCGCGCAATTAGCTTGTTATTTACCCCATTATTGATCAAATTTTCTATTGTAGTTAGCCTATTGTTAGCGGCTTACTTGGCTTATCTAGATGCGACTATTACCAGTGGTTTTGACAACAAGCAGTGGCAGTTGCCGGCCCGTGTGTATGCTCGCCCATTAGAGTTGTATGAAGGCCTGTTGATATCTGCCTCTGAATTTGAGCAGGAGTTAACAGACTTAGGTTACGAGCGAACCAATTCAGCTCGTCCGGGTAGTTATATGCGTCAAGGCAATAACTTTACTATGAGTACGCGCGGTCACAGATTCTGGGATGGCGTTGAGTCCCCGCTACGCGCGAAGGTCAGCTTTAGTGGTCGACGTTTAAGTCAATTGAGGCAGATTGACAATCGTTCACTCGCACTATTAAGGCTAGAGCCGATGGAAATAGGCGCCATTTATCCTCAGCACAATGAAGACAGGATTATGGTGACTATTAACCAAGCGCCGCCTATGTTGATTGCGATTTTATTGGCGGTCGAGGACCATCGTTTTTATACTCATCGAGGCGTATCACCCGTATCCATAATAAGAGCTGCCATTCAAAATTTTAAAAGCGGAGCAATTGTGCAAGGTGGATCGACTATAACTCAGCAATTAGTTAAGAATTATTACTTAACGTTAGAACAGAGTATTGGCCGCAAAATTAAAGAGGCGTTAATGGCGTTGCTGTTAGAGCTACATTACGATAAAGAAGCCATTTTAGAGGCCTATATCAATGAAGTGTACTTAGCCCAATCAGATGGCCATGCAATTCACGGTTTTGGTTTGGCTAGCCAGCATTATTTTAATAAGCCACTCAAGGAATTGAGTGTCGATCAAATGGCATTATTGGTCGCAGTGATACGAGGGCCAAATTACTATAATCCATGGAGGCACCCTGAGCGTGCGTTAGCAAGAAGAAATCGTATTTTAGATTTATTGGGTAAGCAACATCTATTGACCTTGGACGATGTGAGTTGGGTGAAATCACAACCGCTGCATTTAGGTAAGTCAAGTCAATCACATTATGCTTTTCCGGCGTATATTGATCTTGTTAAGCGCCAATTAAGACAGGTTTACAGTCAAAACGATTTAACATCAAATGGGTTAAAGATTTACACTAGCTTTAATCCGCGTATTCAACGCAGTGTCGAGCACGCAGTCACTTTAGGGGTTAATCAATTAGCTGACGATCAACTACAGGCTGCGGTCATTGTAACGCAACCTAAAACTGCAGAAGTGTTAGCTCTAATAGGAGGAAAGAAATTTCGTTACTCGGGCTTTAACCGTGCATTGGATGCAAATCGCTCCGTTGGCTCGACGATTAAACCGTTTATTTACTTGGCAGCATTAGAGCAGCCAAGTAAATATTCTTTAGCAACGCTTATTGATGACAAAGAAATTACTATAGAACATAATAATAGTTTTTGGTCACCGCGTAATTATGACCGACAAGACCACGGTCAAGTGCCCATGATTACTGCATTAGCTAAGTCGTATAATCAGGCGACAGTTAGACTGGGTGATCAATTGGGAATTGAGACGGTTGTTGATACTTTACAACGTTCAGGTTTCGACCGAACGATAAATCCTGTACCTTCGTTGTTTATTGGCACAACACAGTTGAGTCCATGGGAGTTGATAGGGCTTTATCAAACGGTTGCCAGTGGTGGTTATCATGTGCCGTTAAAAGCTATACGCGCGGTATTGGATAAAGATAACCAACCATTAGAGCGGTTTCAATTTGAACTTCAGTCAGGCTTTGATCCAAAGGCCGTTGCATTAGTGACGCGAGGTTTAGTGCATGTGACGGAGCAAGGTAGCGCACGGTTTGCGAAGAAAAGATTGCCTCAAGGGTTTACTGTTGCCGGCAAGACGGGTACATCGGGTGAATTGAGAGACAGCTGGTTTGCAGGGTTTAGTGGCGATATGTTGGCGGTTGTTTGGCTTGGCCACGATGATAATAGTCCTACTCAATTAACGGGTGCATCAGGCGCATTGCCTATCTGGACAACCTTGTTTAAATCAGCGAGTCGGAAATCATTGAGTGCTCATCAAGTCAGGGGCTTAAATCTTCATTGGGTTGATTTAAAAACAGGACAGCCGGCTGCAAGTTTTTGTTCAACAGCGATTGAGTTACCTTTTATAGTGGGCAGTGAACCAACAGGTGAAAAAAGTTGCAGCCTTTAATTGATAGCCTTTAAATTCGGCTTTATTTATTTAATTAATACTTGAGATTGCAGACTATGCTAAAACGTTATCTTGTTATTGTTGTGCCGTTTATTTTTTTATATGGGTGTGTTAATAATATAGCTCGACAACCCGCGATCACATTACCAGCAAATCCCATTACCGATACAGAAGCGCCGGCGGCTCAAGAGGGTGCGATACTTTTACCCTCCAGAACAAGTCATAATATTTCTGCAGGAGGTAATGATGCGGTTGATCAATTATTGATGAGTGCTAGCGAAGCTTCAATTAATCAGCAATTGGCTCGTGCTAGCGCCTTGATTGAGCGAGCTGTCCGCTTATCACCTCAAGATCCTCGGGTATATTTTTCTTTAGCGCAAGTAAGGTTCAAAGAAAATCGCTCGGATCAAGCGTACTTATTGCTTAAAAAATCACAGTCATTAGTGATCAATGATTTGCAAATGCTCGATGCTATTAAAAAGTTCAGAGCCTCGATGAAATAAATAGAATGAGACGCGATTATGGGTTTAAATAATACAGTCGAACGGTTAACGTCATACCGAGCAAAAAAATCATTGTCTCGTTTATGGGTGAAGCGTTCAGCTGTGGCTATCGTCATTGATCAGGCTAATACTGAACAAGCCTCAGTGTTACTCATTAAACGCGCAGAAAACGAACGTGATCCTTGGTCTGGTCATATGGCTTTTCCTGGTGGTCGTTATGAGCCGGTTGATAAAAATGGGCTGGCAACTGCTAAACGTGAAATGCATGAAGAAGTGGGCTTTGATATTGATAAGCTCGCGTTTGATTCTGCAGTTAGCGGGGGTAACGACGGACAATGTATTGCTAGGTTATCGGATATTAAAACCAGTAAAAGGGCAACTCCGAGCACGATGGTGGTGACACCGTATATCTTTTCAGTGTTAAATAAGCCCGCTTTAATGGCTAATCATGAAGTTGCTGACACGGTATGGGTGCCACTGAGTTTTTTTTCAGCGCTACAGAATCGCAGTATTTATGAATTGAACTATAACGAGCGTCGTATTGAAATGCCTTGTTATCGCTATGAAGGCAATGTCATTTGGGGAATAACTTTATCAATGATTGATGAAATGCTACGTGCACTAGGCGTGAATATTCCCCAGTGGTACCGCACATAGCTCATTTACTTTGCTGGCGTTCTTCTTTGTTGTGACTTTCCCTTGTGTAATCGAATTTCTTCATACTAACGATTACTATTATTGCTTACTTAATTAACAATAAACTATTATTTCAACCAATAAACTTATAATTAGCAGGAGTAATTATGCCTCTCAGTCCATTAGATGATTTACTCGCTCATCAGACCCCCGATACTTTTGATCACGTTAACACTGGCGATCGTAATTTCTATGACCGCTATTATTTTAATTGCCACGGCTGCGACGATCAGCTTTTTTTGGTTGCTGGAATGGGGCAGTACCCCAACCTAGGCGTGCTTGATGCTTTTGTAACGATTTCACACGGTGATCATCATTATGTGGTCAGGGCGTCGAGAGAATTAGGTGTCGATCGTCTTGATACAACTGTAGGTCCGTTTGGGGTTGAGGTACTTGAGGGCTTAAAAAAAATTCGTATGTGGTGCGAGCCTAATGAATGGGATATCGCGTTTGATATTACCTTTGATGGTTTTGTTCCTGCTTTAGAAGAGCCAGTTACTTATCGGCGAACCGGTAATCGCCTGACTGAGCATACGACCCGTTTTGCACAGGTAGGAAATTACACTGGGCACATTACGATTGCAGGTCAGCGATATGAAGTGACGCCTGACCGCTGGATGGGTGCGCGCGATCACTCATGGGGCGTAAGACCTAATGTTGGTGAGAGCGAGCCTGAAGGAATTAAATCGAAATACCGTGAGCTTGATAAGTTTGGTCACTTTCATAATTGGATACCAATGCAGTTTGAAGATTATATGATTAAGGTATACTTCGATGAAGATGCTCAAGGTAATCGGATGTTAGAAGAGGCAGTTAAAGTGCCTCGCTATGGAATTGATGAGCCTGTCATTCATCTTGGCAGTCCTAAGCATGAAATTACCTTCAAGCCGGGTACGCGCGAAATTAGCAAGACTATTCTTACCTTTGCGCACTCAGATATCGTTGCCGTCGGCACACCACTAAGGACCAATTATCTGTTGGGTGGTTCTGGCTATAGGCCAGGCGAGGTTCACTCGCTGGGTTGTTATCAAGGGCCTTTAAAAGTAGAGGGCCAGAAGTGGGATATGAAGAATCCGGATCAGTTTGCTGAAGTTCAAGGCCTTAATGAAATGCTATGCCGCTGGGAATTATCCACTGGCGAGATTGGTTATGGCATGCATGAAAATGCTTTATTTGGTATATATGAGCCATACGGTTTCGACAGTTGGGAAGCAGTGGCGCCTTAGCCATTACTGGGGTGGCAGTGGCAACTGGTCAAGTGATCATTGACCATCCCTGTAGCTTGCATGAAGGCATAAATAATTGTGGGTCCAACGAATGAAAACCCGCGCTGCTTTAAGTCTTTACTAAGCGCCTTGGCTATTGGCGTGGTCGTGGGTATATCTGCGACCTTTAGCCAATTATTTTGGACGGTCTCACCGCCAACAAATTCCCAGAGATAGTCACTGAAACTGTTTTTTTGATGGCATAGCGCTAAGTAACATTGAGCGTTGCTAACTGCAGAACGGATCTTTAAAGTATGCCTAACAATGCCTGCATCATTCTTAAGGCGGTTAATTTTCTGTTCATTATAGATGGCAATTTTATTGGGATTAAAGTCGTCGAACACCTGTCGGTAATGTTCCCGCTTGCGCAAAATAACTAGCCAATTCAAGCCTGCTTGCGCCCCCTCCAATAATAGCATTTCGAATAATAAGTGGTCGTTAAGTACCGGCACGCCCCATTCATGATCATGGTAGTTTTGGTACAATGAGTCATTGCCACACCAGTCGCAGCGATTAAGCACGGCCACCAAATTCACCGGTCGAAGTAGAGACGATAATTTTCTCGCCATTGACGATATATTCAGGCACTTGAATTTCAATACCCGTGCTAAGTGTTGCAGGTTTCGAGCGTTTAGTGGCTGATCCGCCTTTTAACTCCGGAGGTGTATCAATAACCTCAAGCACGACGCTTGCCGGTAATTGAATTCCGATGGGGCTGTCATCAATGATTTGAACAAAAACGCCCTCTAAACCCTCACTGATATATTTGGCTAAATCACCGACTTTATCGGCATCGACAGTATGAGAAGAATAGTCTTCGTTATCTAGAAATACGAAGGCGTCGCCGTCTAGGTAAGAAAAGCTACTTTCACGGCGAATTAAATCGAGTTCTTGCAACTCATCGTCCGCTCGAAGGCTAAGGTCTAATTTACTGCCGTTTGCGACAGCGTAAAGTGTGAATCGATATGTCACATTACCACCGCGACCTTGAGCAGAAGATTTTTCGATATCACGCACCTGATAGGCAGCGTTATTGTGCTCAATGACATTACCTTTTTTTATGTCAGTTGCTTTCATAAAAGGATCTCTTTGTCGGTTAATTTTAAAACGGTACTTTACCGTAAAAGGCAAAGCGCCTGCAATAGTTTGATTCAACATCTACTCGCTTAATGGAATAGCGGGATAAATTAATGCTAACCATGATAAAATAAATCAAATGACATGTTAGGTGAACTTATGTTTGTTGTGGACTCTCAATTAAAGCAAGACACGATTAGCCTTGCCGCTTTGTCGCTGTGTGATCTTCTTTTAATGAATGATGCTAATTATCCTTGGCTGATATTGGTGCCAAGGCGACCAGCTATTCGAGAACTACTTGAGTTAAGCGATCTTGATCAAAGGCAATACTTGCGTGAGTCAAATGCGATCGGAAAAATATTACAGATACAGTTTAAAGCTGAAAAATTAAATATTGCAGCCCTAGGGAATGTTGTCTCGCAGTTACATGTTCATCATGTTGCTCGGTTTCATAACGATCCCGTTTGGCCCAAACCTGTTTGGGGTGCCGTGCCACCATTACCCTATCAGGCTGGACCGTTAGCAGAAGTAATTGAATTGATTTTTATCGGCTTGAATATGGAAACTAAGGTCTCTTTTCAATGGAAGAGATAAAGGTATAAGTCGATGACCCTCAAGAATGCCCTGATAAAAATTTTTACATTAAGAAAATCTTAGCGAATCCGTGAATTAATTTAAAAAGTGAAATGTTTATCGGCATGATTTCATTGCTTTTATTGGTGATAAAACAACCAGCCATGATGCCCCCTGCTTTTTAAAACCTCCGTTTAAACTCAGTTGTAAATACTCTTTTACAGAAAAAAATTCTGAAAATGGTAGATTGTCCATTCTTAACTTTAATCGACTTAACCGTTAAAAGTAACCTATTCATGCGTTAGATGAATAACTAAAACAAGAACTACGCGGCATAAGAAAGTATTAAAAACACCGCTTGTATCTTGGTAGCGTCAGGTTAAGTAATACGATGAAGCCACGGCTTGGGTGATTAAATGCGGCCAAGCAGTTATTTTTAATAATGGAGTTATATCTCATGAAAAAGATGATTACTTTTCTATTTTTTGCCGCGGCTGTTTTAGTGAGCGTTGCGTCATATGCAGAGCTTGTTACCTATAATGGCAAAGGTTATATTAGCAATATACGCGAAGATGGTGATGGCCTCGTTGATGATAAAATTAAACTAAATGACACCTATACATTTAGTTTCACGGTTGAAAAAGATGCAAACCCTCATGTAGATTATCCTTACCTTTATAAGTCAATTGTGGCGATGAACTTTGAAATAAATGGCTATAGCCTATCATTGCCAGATTCTGGTTGGTCAGGTTTTGATAACGGTGTGTATTTTGATGAGATTTATCTCAGAGCATCAGGCGAGCAAGCTTCACTGATCGATACTGGAAACTCAATCAAGTCGTCGTTCGCTGTTAATTTTATCTTTCGTGATGATACAGGGCTAGCGCTGGATTCAAGCCAATGGCCATCCCAAGAATTAGATAAGATAAGCTTTTCATCGATGACGATGCAAATTTTTTCTCATGATATGACCAATAATAAAACAATTCGAATGGATGGGGTAATGACTTCTATTACGCAAGTACCATTACCCGCAGCTTTCTACTTATTTGGATCTTCATTATTGGGGCTGTTTGCTTCAAGAGCGGGGGTGAGTGCCAAGTAAGCGTTTATCGCCTGTTAATGTTAAGCCTCGCTGGCGCATGGAGAAAAATTGCAATGCACACGTTTCAGCTTGGCTGGTCTGTTAAAACGGGTATGAGTGAGTGATGGCTTGGAATGCACCGGCGATCTATGCAGCACTGGTTTCCTTTAACAACTCATAAGCGTTAATGACTGGCGCAAATTCATCAGGCGTAGAGCCGTGAATGACCACGCCATCTGCGCCATTATCTAATTGATTTTTCCATCCCAAGGCACATTCTTCAGCACTGCCTGACGCGGCGGGCAGCCATTCTTTAGGTATTAAAGCACTGATTTCATCAAGCTGTTCGAGAGTCGCCACACTGTCAATACCGCCTGCCATTGAGTTGACCGTTTTGTTGGCGCGAAACGCCTCAAGCGGTTCGGTATCCCATTCATTGAGTGCAATAAGCATCTCTGCATAGCCGGGAGCTTGCATATAAGTGGCCATTCGTCCCACCATTTTACGCAGATAATCTTCGCGGCTGGGATTAAGGGCCGTCGCTAAGACTGGCCACATTTTAACAGTATTCAGTGGCCTTCCTGCTTTTTCTTCACCTTCATTTAACATGGCTTTAGCTCTTCGTAAGCCATGATCAGTAATAAATGTATGTAAGTGAGCGCCGTCGAAATGCTCACCGGCAAAGCGTAAACTTTTAGCGCCAAAGCCAACGAAATGGATAGGAATGTTAGCATCTAGCCAGTCACCCATACTGAGGTAGGGTAAGTTGCCCATAGGGCCGTCATAACCCATCACTTTCTCACCCCGCCAAAGTTGCCGCAGGATAGAGATACCCTCTAAAAACTGGTGGTTATTTACTGACTTAAGCCCCATAAGCTCGTTGCGAATACTGACGCCGCGAGCAAGGCCCAATGTGAATCGGCCGCCTGAGAGGTAATGCAACGAGCTGCACATCGTTGCTAGTACCATCGGATGGCGGGTGTGCAGGTTTGTTCCTGCAGTAGCCACACGAATCGTCGTGGTGCTGGCGAGCGCTGCCGAGCAAATAACACCAGCATCTTTGACATCAAACCGCTCAGAAAGCCAAACCTTTCCAAGGCCAAGTGCTTCGGCTTGTTGTGCTTCTTTAATGGCATCCGCAGGCGTGGTGGTATGTCCAGGTAATAAATAACAGCTGAGTTCTGGATGTTTTGCCGTGGCATTTGTCATGTTGTGGTCCTAAAAATAGTGAGGCGGGTGAAGGGCTCTTTAACCGCCAGTCGCATTCATGAAGCGAACAATCTGAGGCTTTTCGGCTAAGTTAAAGTAATGACGCTCAGGTTTAATTTCCATACTTTTTTGAATGGCTTGAATAAGTTGTTTTTGGTCGTAGTGCATATCACGAAGTATGCCTCGCAAGTCAATGGAGTGATCATTACCGAGGCACAACAACAGTTGGCCCTCCACAGTGACTCTGATTCGATTGCAGTCTCCGCAAAAGTTATGACTGTGCGGCGAAATGAAGCCAATGTGTGAATGACTATCAGCCAGTTTAAAATAAGTCGCGGGTCCGTTGGTCTTTTTATTAGAGGGCGTTAAGGGCAGTGTTTGTTCGATAATGTGACGTATTTCATCGCTAGAGCAAAAAGCCAGTAAGCGATCATGCTCGACAATATCGCCAAGCGGCATCTCTTCAATAAAAGCAATGTCAATGGATTTACTTTTTGCGAAATTCACTAACGAAATAATTTCATCGTCATTACGGTTTTTTAAAATCACAGTATTTAATTTGATTGATTCAAAGCCAGCATCAATTGCTGCATCGATTCCATTGAGCACGGGCTGTAATTTCCCGGTGCGCGTAATTTGTTGGAATTTTTCTGCATCCAGCGAATCAATGCTAATGTTGATTCGTTTAATACCAAACGACCTTAGCTGTTTGGCATATTTCACTAACTGTGAGCCATTAGTGGTTAGCGTGAGTTCTTCAAGTCCTTCTAGCTGACTTATCTTTTCTATTAACCACATAATGTTATTACGGATAAGAGGTTCACCACCCGTAAGACGAATTTTTTTTATGCCGCTAGCCACTAACGCGCTGGCAGTTTGATAGAGCTCTTCAAGTGAAAGAACGTCTTTTTTTGATAAAAAAGTCATTTTTTCAGCCATGCAGTATACGCAGCGAAAATCGCAACGGTCGGTGACTGAGAGTCTCGCGTAGTTTATTTCCCTGCCAAAGTTATCTATTAGTGTTGTATTCATTGGTTCGATTTTTTTTAATTATGAATGCCATTAGGCCCAAATGATGTTTCATCATAGCACGATCATTAGTGATACAGAGAACCCTCCGATCGCTTTTCAAATGAAATGTAATCTAATCTCAGTCAATGCCTGATAATATCTATCTAGCCATTTTATTTAAAAGCCTCATTGAGGAGCTATAAAAGTGATTAATTCTAACCAAGTAAAGCCGCGTCACCGCCTGCTTTCTCTAATCGCTGCAGTATCAATATGGGTGTTTTTATTGGGTTGCCAATCAGACTCGGCGCCGTCCGTTGACTTGTGTATGCCATTTGACGGGTTGACGCCCATTTGTGGGTTTCAATCACCAGAAGATCTGGCGGTGTTGCCAGACAATAGCGGGATTTTAATCAGTGAATTTGGTCAAATGGGTGATATCGCGGGGCAGTTATCGATCTTATCGATTGCTGATAACAGCCGCAGTGTTTTATATTCATCCGCCTCACACCGCCAATCACGATCAGCAATGCCCATTTGGGGCGACCCGAGTTGTCCAGAACCGCAGAGTTTTTCTCCACATGGTTTTGATTTGACGCAACGTCCAAGTGGTCGTTGGCAGTTACTCGTTGTGAATCATTCTGACCATGAGAGGGTTGAGTTTTTTGAGTTAGACAAAGATACCGCAGATCATTGGTCAGTAACTTGGCGGGGCTGCGTTCAATCTGAGGACGACAGTATCTACAACGATGTTGCAAGTGTGAACGATGGTTTTGTTGTGAGTCGTATGATGTCCAATGAGAACACGGGTCTGGCGATGGTTAATTACTTGTTAGGACGAGATACCGGGTATGTATGGCGATGGCATTTAGCATCTGGCTTTCAGCCAGTTGAGAACACTGAGGGCGTTATGCCGAACGGCGTTGTTGCAACAAAGACAGGCTCAAAGGTCTTCGTTAACTTGTACGGCGAAGACAAGGTGAGGGTTGTGGATACTAAAAATAAGGCAGTCTTAGCCGAGCTGGATATTATTAGTGCTGACAATACTAACTGGGATGTGAGTCAGAAAAATAAATTGATCGTCGCCTCGCATGAGTTCAATTTTCGCTCAATGACAAATTGCATGACGGGCGGTGATAACAATTGTCAGCAACCCTTTGAAATTATTGAGCTGGACACTGTTAATTATAGTCAGCGGTCATTAGTGGTAAGTGATGGTCAGTTTTTTGGTGCGGCCACTTCAGCGGTCAGAATAGGAAGTAATATGTATATAGGCTCATTCTCGGGCAACCGTATTTTAATTGCGCCAGTCGGTTATGGTGTTGTAGAGTAATAGCCGAACCCTTACATTAAAGTGACCCATCGTGTTTTTTTCAAATAAATCAACTGAACCAAGTGCCGGTATTTATTACCGTAAGCTAATCGCTGGCCCATTGGCGGCGGTAATAGTATTTACACTATTACAGCCAATATTATCAGCCGCCGCTGCGATCACTGCAGCCATTACTCTGTGGTGTGTCTTATGGTGGATACTTGAGCCGATACCTATCCCTGTTACCTCATTAATTCCCATTGCGTTATTTCCTCTTTTCGGTGTTTTAGATGCGGCTGAAGTGGCGCAAGCGTACGGTAGTCCGCTTATTTTGTTGATGCTAGGTGGCTTTATTTTGTCAAAGGCGATGGAGTCGACAGGAACCCATCGTCGATTGGCCTTGTACATGGTCAGTTTATCTAGACGTTTTACCGGCAGCGACAGTGATTCAAGCATAGTCATTGGTTTTATGCTCGCCAGTGCCGTACTCAGCATGTGGATATCGAATACGGCAACAACCTTAATGCTTCTGCCGATAGCGCTGGCAGTAATTGAAAAAAGTGATAATCCTAAACTGCCGCTGGCAATGATGCTGGGTATTGCCTACGCAGCAAATGTTGGTGGTATGGGCACCCCTATCGGCACGCCTCCTAACTTAGTTTTTATGCAGAGTTACTTTGAAGCGACAGGAAAAACGATAAGCTTTGTTGACTGGATGAAGATGGCATTACCCGTTGTGCTCGTTTTTTTACCGCTAATAGCCTGGTGGCTAACACGAGAAGTCAATAGTGGTCAGTTGGGGTTACTCAACTTACCTCAAGCGGGTCAATGGCGGGTAGCAGAAAAACGAGTGCTGATGATTTTCTTAATGACGGCACTGGCGTGGATTACGCGTTCAGAACCCTTTGGCGGTTGGAGTCAATGGCTGGGTGTTCCGCAAGCGAATGATGCTGTTGTTGCGCTTTCAGCGGTAATCGTATTATTTATTGTACCTGATGGAAAGGGAAAAAATTTACTGACTTGGCAGCAAGCCAGTGATATTCCTTGGGGAATATTGTTATTATTCGCAGGGGGCATTTGCATAGCAAAAGCTTTTGTTGTTTCTGGCTTAAGCGTGACAGTAGGTGAGGCAATCTCAATTTTAACTGCATTACCGTTATTGTTAATGTTGTTAATTTTATGTTTTTTTGTCAGTATAATCACCGAAGCGACCAGTAATATGGCCACCACCTTGCTATTGATGCCAATTTTAGCGGCAACAGCACTGGTTGCTGAAATGGATCCTAAGCTGTTAATGTTGCCAGCCACGTTGAGTGCGAGTTGCGCCTTTATGCTCCCCGTAGCAACGGCACCCAACGCGATAGCCTTTGCTAGTGGCAGGGTGCCGTCTGTCGAAATGCTTAAAACAGGTATAGTTTTAAATATTTGGGGTGCATTTATTATTGCAGGGGTGTGCTATTTTTTAGTACATTAATTTTTTGATCATTAAATTAGGAAAACGATATGACCATTCAACAAGGTGAAAAGATACCAGCTGTTACATTAAAAGTAATGGGTGAAAAGGGCCCTGAAGACATCACAACCGAGCAGATTTTTGCAGGCAAAAAAGTTGCTTTATTTGCGTTGCCAGGCGCTTTTACGCCGGGTTGTTCATTAGCGCATCTACCGGGTTATGTCGTGAATGC
This sequence comes from Cellvibrionales bacterium UBA1963, assembly GCA_002336035.1. Lineage (GTDB taxonomy): Bacteria > Pseudomonadota > Gammaproteobacteria > Pseudomonadales > UBA7434 > UBA7434. The sequence continues at coordinate 16,656 of DDED01000005.1, read as the reverse complement.
CGATAAGATTAAAGCCAAAGGAGTCGATTCGATTGTTTGTCTTTCTGTGAACGATGCTTTTGTCATGGGTGCTTGGGGCGAAGCTCATAATGCCGAACAAATTATTATGTTGGCAGATGGCAACGCAGAGTTAACTTTAGCATTGGGCTTAGAGCTGGATGGTTCTGGTTTTGGCATGGGTACGCGTTCACAGCGGTATTCTATGCTGGTAAACGACGGCACGGTTGAGGCGTTAAATATCGAGCCTGGTCGTGAGATCATTGCCAGTGGTGCCGAGGCTATGCTTGAGTCACTTTAGCCCAGTAAGCTTGCTTAAAAGTTAATAAGCACTCTTATGGCTTGAAGTTCAGCTGAGGCATTAGCGATATGTTTTAATGCCTCAGCATTACGATTTTTTATAAAGTCAATTTCTTCGTTTCGAATCGTACCGTTCAGTTTTTTCAGCTCAATTAGTCGATCAAGTTCACCACCAATAGTGATGTTCACTTGCTGCTCGGCGGCCATAATTAATGGCTCGCTCAGTAGCGTTGCTTTGGTTTGAGCAATATCGATTATTTTTTCGAGTTCGCTCCTTATTTGTTTCAGTATTGGTAAACGATTAGATTTTTTCATGTGTTGTGCCAGCTTATTTAGCTGTTCATGATTGACTACTTTTGATAGATCTTTTCCTCGACTGTCAAGTAATACTCGAATAGGTGTTGCAGGCAAGAAGCGATTGACCTGTAATTTTTTGGGTGCACTGCATTGCACGGCAAAAAAACATTCAACAATGACGGTGCCTGCAGGGATAGATTTTAATTGTAGACTGGCGATAGCTGCGGTGCCTACATCCATACTAAAGACCATTTCCATGGACTCGCTAACCATTGGATGCTCCCAAGTAATAAACTCCATCTCTTCACGAAGCTGTGACTTGTTGCGATTAAAGTTAATGGTGACTCCCTCTTCCTTTAAGCCGGGAAAATAATCACTCAGCATGTGGTCGCCGGGATGAAGCACGAGGCAGTGTTCAGAATGAAAGTCATGCTCAACGCCAAAAGTATCAAATAATTGCACCATATACGCATGCAGTAATTCTGAACGTTCGGCGGTGTTTATTTTTTCAATAAGCTGGTCTGCTATATCGTTGTCACAGGAATTAAGTTCTAGCAGTCGATCACGGCCCTGCTGCAATTCTTTTCTTAGTCGACGGGTATGCTCGGCTGCTTGGTGTATTAATTTTTCAAAGTCAGCCAATGGTTTTTCAGGCACTTCGTATAACCACGGCACCAGTGCATCTTTAAAATATTCAAAGACACTTAAGCCTGCCGAAAAGCTTTTCGTAAAGACATTGAGGCCTTCTTGGTACCATCGGTATAAATATTCTTGAGCGCTGTCTTTTATATAAGGAATATGTATTTTAATATCTTCGGTTTGACCAATACGGTCTAGGCGGCCAATCCTTTGCTCTAATAAATCAGGATTAATAGGTAGGTCAAATAATACTAAGTGATGTGCAAATTGAAAATTACGTCCTTCACTACCGATTTCCGAGCATATTAATACTTGGGCACCTAATTCTTCATCGGCAAAGTATGCGGCAGCGCGATCACGCTCGATAATCGACAGGCCCTCATAAAAGGCTGAGCTACGAATGCCTGAACTGAGGTGTAAGTGTCTCTCTAAGTCAATAGCGGTATTGGCGCTAGCGCAAATCAATAACACTTTTTTACCTTTAAGCGTCTTTAATAGCAGCTCTAGCCATTCAACGCGCGGATCTGTTGATAACCAATCGAGGTTGTCAGCTTGTAATGCTTGCTCTGGATATAGGCCAATATGATCATTAGATTGATTGGGTTTTGCTAGTGGATAACCTTGTTGAATACGAACAGGAAAACCTTGAATTGCGGCTCGCGTATTTCTAAATAATACGCGCCCGGTGCCATGGTGATCGAGCAATTTTTTGATGATTGACTGATTATTACTAGCGTTTTTCCCGTCATAGCCAATGGTGTCAGGCATATAATTTTTTAATGTTAGTGACTGATTGTCCGTGAGCGGTTGTTGGTTATTGAGTGCCGTGACAACGTCATTTAATTCAATAAACTGATTTTGTTCGTCGATAAAGCGGTGCAAGTCATGAAATCTTGCGGGATCAAGAAGTCTTAGGCGCGCATAATGACTATCGATGCCAACCTGTTCTGGCGTTGCGGTCAAAAGTAATAAGCCAGCGCTTTTTTCCGCCAGAGCTTCTATAACTTGATATTCTTGGCTGACGCTTTTTTCGGACCATTGTAAGTGATGCGCTTCATCAACAATGAGTATGTCCCATTCACCTGCGATGGCTTGTTCTTTGATTGGTTCTTCACTGCACAATAAATCGATACTGCAAAGGATCAGCTGGGCTGACTCGAAAGGGTTTTCTTCGCCGGCTTCTATCAATGCTTGGTGGCGCTGTAAGTCTAAAAGTGAAAAATGGAGATTGAATTTACGCAACATTTCAACCAACCATTGATGCAATAACGGCTCAGGCACAACAATTAGTGCGCGGCTTGCTAGTCCTGTTTGTAATTGATGATGCAATATCATCCCAGCTTCGATCGTTTTTCCTAAGCCCACTTCATCGGCCAGCAGAACTCGCGGTGCAAATCTTGAGGCAATTTCTTGTGCGATATAGATTTGATGACGAAGCAAGTTGGTTCTTGGGCCAAGCATGCCTCGCACATCGGATGATTGCAGCTGGTGTCGCCAATTCATGGTAGCGGCCCGCAGCTCAAACGCGCTGTTTTTGTCGAATTGACCGCTAAAAAGTCGTTGTGAAGGGGTGCTTAATGCAATGACAGCAGATAATTTTGTCTCAGGCACGATATGTTCTTTGCCGTTACTGTCTGCGCTCAGATAGTAATTGAGCTGATTAACTTTTTCGATTGCGATGACAGTTAATGTATTGCCATCAATATCGGTCAGTGATTCTCCGATTTGATAAAGCAGTCTTGCCAATGGCGCACTGCTAGCAGCATACATGCGCTCTTCTTCGGCGGCGGGGAAGGCAACCGTGATATGCCTTCCATCTGCTTCAATAATAAGGCCTAGACCTAATTGAGGTTCAGCTTGGCTGACCCAGCGTTGCCCAACAACAAATTCCATACAACCTGCTTTTTTTTAAATGATTTCAAGCAGTCATACTGCTGTTAATCATACATTCTAGCAGAATTAAGCGTCGACATAAGGCATCAAAACAGTGACTTTATTCGCCTAGTAGGTTGTCTTAATTAAGTTGTAGAGGCCAAAAAAATACTTTCTATATCGTTATCGAGTTGTTGATTAAATTGCTCATTGCTGAGTTGGTGGCTTAAACTCTCAGTCAATGCTCTTGAAAAGCTGGCAATTATTCCATGGTTGGCAATTAACTTTGCATTGGCTTCGCTGCGGGTATAGCCGCCCGACAAAGCAACTACGCGGAGTACATTAGGGTGTGCTATGCAATCATGATAGAAATTATCCGCTTCCGGCAGGGTCAATTTAAGCATCACGGTTTGTTCTGCTGTCAGTTGGTTAAGCTGATTGAATAATGCGGTTTTCAACAGCGCTTCTATTTCTGCCTTATCGTTGGCATGGATATTCACTTCAGGCTCAATAATAGGCACTAATCCAGCTGCAATAATTTGTTTGGCTATGCTGAATTGTTGATCCACTAAGCGGTCAATGCCGTCATGATTAGGGGCCTTAATGACTGAGCGCATTTTGGTACCAAAGACCTGGTGATCTTTGGCCATCTCAAGCAAGGAATCAAGTTCTGGCAGAGGTTTCATGAGTTGCACACCGACACTCTCATCGATGAGGCCTTTATCGACCTTAATGAATGGCACAATATTTTTCTTCTGCCAAAGAAACTCAGCAGAATTAACACCGCATATCTTTCGCTGCAGTGTGTCTTCAAACAAAATTGCAGCCAATATTCGATCACCGTTAAAGCTGGGGCTGTTAATAATACGAGAGCGCATCGCGTGAACGGCCTCGAACATCATTGCATCTGTTTGATAGTCAGTCGACTCAATGCCATAGGCTTGCAATGCTTTGGGTGTGCTCCCACCACTTTGATCCAGTGCGGCTATAAAGCCATCATGTTGGCTTATTTTTTCCCATTGTTGATTAAAGATTGAAATCATTTTATGTCCTTTGTTATAGCCACCGTGTTTGCTGGCTTAAATATGGATTTTGTCGGCGGTCCTATTTTATCATTTGCAGCTTATTTGCCACTGATAATAAGGTTTAATCTCTATTTGCACCCTCTTTTTGCCTCTAAATGAGTATGGATGCACTAAATATTACCAATTAATAACCCAATTTGAGAGTGAAACAAAATTTCTATCCTAAGAACGACGTAAAAATGGGTAAACAAATTGCTCAACGCGCCGTGTTAGGCGACAATATCGTTTTTTTGTTGACTCGTCTTTTTATCAAGGCAGTTAGTGAATCTTAAACGACTCAATTCCCCTCATATTAGGAGTAATTTAAATGGCCCCACGCCGTGAATTAGCAAATGCCATTCGAGCATTGTCGATGGATGCTGTCCAACAAGCAAACTCTGGACACCCAGGTGCACCGATGGGTATGGCAGACATTGCCGAGGTATTATGGAATGATTATTTAAGCCACAATCCCACCAACCCTGATTGGCATAATCGCGATCGGTTTGTGCTCTCAAATGGTCATGGCTCGATGCTGATTTATTCATTGCTGCATTTAACGGGTTACGACTTACCGATTGAGGAGCTAAAAAGTTTTCGACAATTACATTCTAAAACGCCGGGTCATCCTGAATACGGTTATGCTCCTGGGGTCGAAACAACAACCGGCCCTTTAGGGCAGGGTATCACTAATGCTGTTGGTATGGCTTTGGCAGAAAAAGTCTTGGCGGCACAATTTAACCAAGTGGACCATACTATAGTCGATCATAAAACATACACATTTTTGGGTGACGGCTGTTTGATGGAAGGCATTTCTCACGAGGCTTGCTCGCTTGCGGGCACTTTAGGTCTGGGTAAGTTAATTTGTTATTACGATGATAATGGTATCTCAATAGATGGTGAGGTTGAAGGTTGGTTTACTGATGACACACCCGCTAGGTTTGAGGCTTACGGTTGGCAAGTACTTGCTAACGTTGATGGGCATGACGCTGACGCGATCAAGATTGCCACTGACCAAGCCATCGCCGAAACGGACAAACCCACCCTGATTTGTTGTAAAACGATTATTGGGTTTGGCTCGCCAAATAAACAGGGCACTTCTGGTGTTCATGGTGCGGCCTTGGGTCCCGATGAAGTTATTGCTGCCAGGAAACAGTTGGGCTGGGCGCATGGCCCCTTTGAGATACCTGCAGCTTTGTATGAGGCATGGGACGGCAAGACGCGTGGCGCCGAGCGAGAAGCTCAATGGCAGCAGAGTTTTGATGCTTATGCAAAGGCATACCCTGAATTGGCTGCCCAATACCGTCGACGTGTTGCTGGTGATTTGCCGGCTGACTTTTCAACCGTGGCTGATGCTTATATCGCTCAATGTCAGGCAGAAGGTGCCAATATTGCCAGCCGAAAGGCATCGCAAAACTGTTTGGATGCTTTCGGCCCAATGTTACCTGAATTGTTGGGCGGTTCAGCCGATCTGGCCGGCTCAAATAACACCATCTGGGCGGATTCTAAAGGCATAACCGCGACTGACCCCAGCGGCAATTATATTTATTACGGTGTGCGTGAATTTGGCATGTCAGCAATCATGAATGGCATGGCCGTGCACGGCGGCTTTATTCCTTATGGCGCAACGTTTTTAGTGTTTATGGAATATGCCCGAAACGCGGTGCGCATGGCCGCGATCATGAAACAGCGCAGTATTTTAGTGTATACCCATGACTCAATCGGTCTGGGAGAAGATGGGCCTACTCATCAACCCGTTGAGCAAATTGCTAATCTGCGAAACACGCCAAACCTCAGTACTTGGCGGCCTTGCGATACAGTCGAGTCTGCTGTGGCATGGAAATCAGCGATTGAGGACAATGCGGGCCCGTCTGCCTTGATCTTTACTCGTCAAGCCATGGCTCATCAGCCTAGAGACGCTCAACAGATTGCGAATATTGCTAAAGGTGGGTATGTGCTATTGGCAGGCGCAGAGCAAGTTGATGAAATCGATGCAGTGATTATCGGGACGGGTTCTGAGTTAGCGTTGGCCGTTGAGGCAGCGAAAAAACTAACCGATGAGGGTTATCGTATTCGCGTCGTATCGATGCCATCGACCAGCCTGTTTGATCGACAAGATGCCGCTTATCGCGAATCAGTTTTGCCCGCACAGCTACTCAATCGCGTTGCAGTTGAGGCTGCCCATGTTGATTTTTGGTACAAGTATGTGGGCCTTGATGGCCGCATTATTGGTATGACTACCTTTGGAGAATCGGCGCCGGCTGAAGATTTATACGCCCATTTTGGCATTACTACTGAAGCTGTAACTGAGCAGGTTCGTTCACTCATTGAAGAAAATGTATCAGATTAACCGGTGAAAAATCCATGTTAAGACGAGGATTCAAGTCAGACCGTACCTTTTCCAACACGAGTAATAAGAGGCCATGTCGACCATGCGTTTAGCAATTAATGGTTATGGTCGAATAGGTCGCTGTGTTCTGAGAGCTTGGCATGAGCGCAATGACACCTCGGACTTGGCCATTATAGCGATTAATGAACTTGCTGATCACGATGCAATTGCTTATCTCACCGAATACGACAGTACCCACGGTCGTTTTCCGGGTGTAATTGATTGCATCAGCAGCGGCAGTGAGGATCACCAGCAGTTAATAATTGATCACCATTCAGTTTCTTTGTACCGACAGAAAGACCCAGCATTACTGCCGTGGCAGTCGCTCGGTATTGATTTAGTCATGGAATGCAGCGGCCAAGTGAATACCTTAAGCGAGGCAAAAAAGCACTGCCGAGCAGGAGCAAAAAAGGTATTGTTATCTAACCCTGGTGAAACATCCATACCGGCTATTGTCTTTGGCGTGAATCAGCACATTATCTCGAATAACGATCTGATTTTATCCGCGGCATCCTGTACCAGTAATGCATTGATTCCAGTGTTATCAACCTTAGATCAGAGCTTTGGTGTAGCGAATGGCGTAATTACGACAATTCATGCATCGATGCACGATCAACCGGTTATCGATGCTTACCATAGCAGTGATCTGCGAAGAAATCGTGCCGCTTCGCAATCAATTATTCCTGTTGATACTGCTTTAGCTCAAGGCGTTGATCGTGTACTGCCTCAATTAGAAGGGAAGCTAGTGGCCCATGCACTGCGTGTTCCTGTCAATAATGTTTCGGCGCTTAATGTGACGTTAAATGTAAATAGCGATGTCACGGTTGAGCAGGTTAATGAGTGCCTGCGACAAGCCTCGCTCGCCCAATTACGCGGTGTATTAGGTTATACGAACGCATTATTAGCTTCTTGCGACTTCAACCATGACTCGCATTCGGGCGTCATTGACGCCAATCAAACACGAGTCAGTGCTAATCGAACCGTTAACGTGTTAATTTGGTTTGATAATGAATGGGCATTTGCTAACAGAATGCTCGATTTGGCTGTGTATTTAAACCAGCAATAATTTTATATGAGTTGAAACATTTACAGTCGATTGATCGTGGTTTATGGCCACCTACTTTCAGCGGTAATGAAAGGGAGAACAGTATGCCTGTCCATTTAATGAATGACTTATCGCTCACCGGACAGCGATTATTAATTCGTGAGGACCTCAACGTGCCAGTAACCGACGGTGCAGTGACCTCAGATGCTAGAATTAGAGCGGCATTACCAACGATTCAGCAAGCAATGAATGCGGGTGCAAAAGTTATTTTAATGTCGCATCTTGGGCGACCGGTTGAGGGCGGTTCAGCTGAAGACAACCAAGCGTATAGTTTAGCTCCGGTTGCTAGCCACTTGTCTCGGCTGTTAAATTGTACTGTGCCATTAATTAAGCATTGGCAGCAAGGATTAAATATCGCCGACGGTGAGATTTGTTTACTTGAGAATGTGCGATTTAATCAGGGTGAAAAGGACAATAGTGATCAGCTTGCACAATTGTATGCGGGTTTATGCGATATTTTTGTTATGGATGCGTTTGGCACTGCGCATCGCGCTCAAGCATCAACCCATGGAGTTGCAAAGTATGCGCCTAAGGCCTGCGCTGGACCCTTACTTGCGGCAGAATTAAATGCATTAAGTCAGGCGTTAGCTCAGCCTGCTAGGCCGATGGTGGCTATAGTCGGGGGGTCAAAAGTTTCTACTAAATTATCAATATTAGATGCGCTGTCAGATAAGGTTGACCAACTAATTGTTGGCGGTGGGATAGCCAATACTTTTTTAGCGGCAGGCGGTAAGCCAGTTGGAAAATCGTTGTGCGAGCATGATCTATTACCCACGGCGGTTGCACTTAATCAAAAAACAGCGGTGCCACTTCCAGTTGATGTTGTGGTAGGTAAGGCGTTTTCTGCACAGACGGAGGCGGTTATCAAACTTGCTGAGGATGTTAGTGAAGACGACATGATTTTTGATGTGGGTCCACAAACTCAGTCTCAGTTAACTGATATTATCGCTGCAGCGAAAACAATTATTTGGAATGGCCCTGTTGGCGTATTTGAGTTTGATCAGTTTGGTGCCGGAACTGAAGCGATTGCTCTGGCAATTGCTAGCAGCGATGCTTTTTCTATTGCTGGCGGTGGAGACACTTTGGCGGCGATTGATAAATACCAAGTAGCCGACAAAATATCTTATATATCGACCGGTGGCGGTGCTTTTTTAGAGTTTGTTGAAGGTAAACCGTTGCCTGCTGTTGCTATGCTAGAAAGCCGATTTAACGAGTCATGATCATATGATGCTAATGAGTTGGTATTAATCAGTTGTCTTTAGGCCATGCCATGAAAACAGATGATCTTCAACCGCTGGATCTTGATCAGCCCTTTATTGCTGGCCGGTCCTGCCAGCGGTATTTGGATTTTTATCAATTGAATTTTTCTGCTTTGATGGACGGGGTCAATCATCAAATGGGTTATATTAATAGCCCTCCCTATAAAATAGCCTGTCATTATTTTTCAGTTAAAGAGCCCGTTAAAACCTGCTTTATTGTTCATGGATATATGGATCACTCAGGGCTGTACTATAAAATCGCGGGTCATTTTCTGAAAAAAAACATCAATGTCGTCATGATTGATTTGCCCGGTCATGGCCTCTCTAGCGGAGCGCCTGCTACGATCGACGACTTTTCAGCTTACTATCACACCTTGCGAGATGTATTGAATATATTTTCTCAAGCAGTCGCTGAGCCTTACTGTTTAGTCGGCCAAAGTATGGGAGGGGCGATTGTGATGGATTACCTTCTAAGGGCTTCAGCGCGTGAAACCGAACTTAAATTTAGCGAGGTAATATTATTAGCGCCATTGGTCAGGCCAAAAAAGTGGTTAGGCATTTGTTTTGCGCACGCATGGGTGAGTCATTTCACAACGAGCATTAAAAGAAATTTTTCTGTCAATTCACACGATAAAGAATTTTTAGACTTTTTAAAATATCAAGATATATTTCAAACCAAGCGCTTACCTGTGCAGTGGGTCGGCGCAATGTTGGCATGGCAAAAAAAATTCCATCAACTGCCGCCATCGCCAATAAAATTAATGGTGGTTCAAGGCGATGACGATCAAACGGTCGATTGGCGATTCAATATAAAAGCAATCGCCACGCAATTCCCTAATTCGGCAGTGTGCATAATTAAGGACGGTAGGCACCATTTAGCCGGTGAGAATGGCATTTACTTTGAGCAAGTATTAAAGGCTATTGACCAGCAGTTACTTTTATCAGAGCGTCATTAGCGATTTGGCTATTTCTCAACGGGCATCTCTGGGTCGAAGGAAATGTGCATTTCTTTGATCCCATTAATAAAATTAGATCGCAACCAGTTAATTGGCTTTTCGAGTTTTGGGTTGCGTAAACGCGGGACAATTTCTTCGAAAATAACTTGCAGTTCGAGTCGTGCCAAATGTGAACCAAGACAGAAGTGTTCACCGATTCCAAAGGCGCGATGTTTATTTTTGACGTCTTCGCGTTCTTGGCGACGAATATCAAACACTTCACCATCAGTGAAAACCTCTTCATCACGGTTAGCTGAGTGGTAAAATAGCACTACGTTATCATCTTTTTTAACGGTATGGCCGCTGGGTAATTCGACATCTTCTGTGGCGGTGCGACGAAAGGCAACGACAGCCGTGTGGTAGCGCAGCACTTCTTCCATCGCATTCGGGATTAAAGCGGGATTATCGATTAACTCTTGAAGTTGGTCTGGGTTATCCATTAATAAACGCATGCCGTGCGCGGTTACGGTACGCGTAGTTTCATTGCCTGCAACTAATAAAATTAAAAAGAAAAAGGAAAACTCTTCATTGGATAGTTTTTCGCCATCGATACCGTCCAATAGTGCACTCATGATGTGGCTGCCTTCAATCCCATTGGCTTTGCCAGCTTCATGCTCGGCTACCATTTGGCTACCAAAGGCGAATAACTCTATCATCGCATTACGGGCATCTTCTTCAGTCGTACTGAGATCGGGGTCATCACCGCCAATCATAGTGTTGGTCCACTCAAAGATTTTGTGTCGATGTTCAACAGGGACACCCATTAATTCACAGATAGCGATTAATGGAAGTTCTGCAGCGACATCTTCTACAAATTCACAGCGGCCCTCATGTGCAACTCTATCAAGAATATCTTTTGCAACTTCTTTAAATCGTTGATGGTAGGAATTGACAACCTTGGGGGTAAATGCTTTACGAATAATTTTCCTATGCTGTATATGGTTTGGTGGATCCATATTAATAAGAGTTAGCCGCTGCATAACTAATTCTTCTGGGCCCATGTCTTGCAACATACACGTTCTTTGCTCAGAGGAAAACAGCAAAGGCTTTTTAGAGATAAAGTCGACATCTTTGTGTTTAGTGATCGCCCAGTAACCCCCCGTTTCAAAAGCATCGGTCGTTTGCCATGATACTGACTCTTCAGCGCGCAGCTGTTTTAGCCATTCAAATGGCACGCCGCCGACATAATTGTCAGGATCAGCTAAATCAATATGGGGGCATCCACTCATACGACTTCCTTTTTCATCGGTTAGATTGATTGGACAGCGAATTGCATTAGTGCGATGACTCACCCTAGCGCTGACTATCCTGAATTAATTTTGATCTTAAGTGAAGCGCAGGTCAATAGGCAAAGATTTCAGTTTGTTAACCGCGCCACGTTTTACTTACCTTTATTCAGCCTTCAATGTGTCAACACCGGCTTGGGTGGCCAGCAACAGAACATTTGCAGGTCGAAGTGCAAATAAGCCGCTGGTGACTACGCCGGTAATATGGTTGATATTTCGCTCCAGTTCGCAGGCATTATCAATCGTCATATTCCTTACATCCAAAATGTGGTTGCCGTTGTCCGTAATAATGCCTTCGCGATAGACTGGCGTACCGCCGAGCCCGACTATTTTTCTAGCAACGTAACTTCTTGCCATCGGAATCACTTCTACGGGCAGCGGGAATTCTCCCAGTATATCGACGAGCTTACTTTGATCTGCTATACAAATAAATTCTTGGGCCACTGCGGCAACAATTTTTTCTCGGGTAAGTGCCGCACCCCCCCCTTTGATTAAGTGCAAGTGTCGATTGGCTTCATCGGCACCATCAACATAAAAATCGATTTCAGCAACATCATTTAAGTCTAAAACAGTAATGCCATGCTCACGTAAGCGTTGACTGCTCGCCTCCGAGCTTGACACGGCAGCCTTGAAGTAGCTTTTCACTGAAGCCAATAGGTCAATGAAAAAGTTCACGGTTGAGCCTGTCCCAACACCAACAATGCTGTGATCTTCTAGGTAGGGTTTTATGCGGTTTAAGGCCGCTTCAGCAGCATTGAATTTAAGTTGATCTTGCTCAGATAAAGCCATTTTTTTCTCCGATGATTACGGTTAGGGAATAAGCTAATGGGTATTGCCGTGAGCTAGTTGAGACAGGCCAGCTGAACCAGTGTAGATATGGCCCATAGTAGCGCGTTTGGACTTTGGTTGGAATCATGACTCGGGGTATTTGTACTGACGGCATGTGTGCCAATAATGCGTCCTCAATGAAGACTCGTGTGGCTCAATCCAGTCACTGTGTTTTATCGACAAATGAAGGTTTTATTTGGCGTAATGATAACGTCTACAGGGATATCCCAATCGGCTGAGGGCAAGTGATTAATGTGTTGAAATTCATGAGCCAGACCGATAAAAAGGGTGTTTGAGCAGCGACTAAGAAACCGGTCATAAAACCCGCCGCCACGGCCGAGGCGATTGCCTTGTTGATCAAAGGCTACAAGCGGCACTAAAACGATATCAAGGGCAGCGTCGTTGGTAAGATTCAGTACTTTAGGGTGCTTTATGCCCCAAGGCCCAGTCACTAACTCATCGTGTTGTCGATACCTTGAGAACCGCAGTTGTTGGTCATCTTGAATCACGGGTAAAAAGACATCTTTGTTATCGGACCAGGCACGCTGATGAATGGCATCGGTTGATATTTCACCGTCATCACAGCAGTAGCTAGCAACGGTTTGGGCCTCATCATAGGCGGTTAATTGCCTCAGCTGATGCAACAGCAAGACGCCTGCTTGCTCTTGCTCACTAAGAGACATGCCTCTGCGCTGACAGCGCAAGCGGTGTCGTTCTGCTTGACGAAAGCGTTGTTGCTGCTGGTCGAGCGATGCCGACTTATTCATAGGCATGGTGGCTACTTTAATGAAGGTGATGACTTCATTCTAATGTGGCGTTATGGTTGGCAATGGTCAGTCAACATTGTCAATAGAAAACTCCCCAGAATACCGCTGCCGTTGCGGCCTCGAACCGAAAGGTTCAAGGTGGTGGATCCTGCAGTAACTCAGGCTTCCCGGTCATGCCGGGCATGCACGCTGCTACCAACGAGGAGCCTCCGGGTGGGTATTATCGGCTCAAGGACATGCTAGCTAGCAAATATTCCAGGTCGTTTTCGTCTATGTTAAACCATCTTTGACCTAAGGACTATGGCTGAATGGCGGCATTTACATTACAAATAAGGCCTGACGATTGATAAAATTTTCGATTTAACGGGGTAAGGCATTTTTCGCTGCGAGCAAGGCAGCAAAAAAGTTAAATGTCTGTTGAATGCGCTTCGTTGAGTGCATTGTCAAGCTTGCGCTCTATTGTCTGCAGCAATGCTTGGGTGTCATCGCCTTCTAGGGCATCTTTGGTGTGTAAGCATTCGTGGCTAAGATTAAGCCCTGCCATCACCGCGATACGTTCAAGCCCGATGACTTTACCGGAGTCGCGAATTTCTCGCATTCGCTCATCAAGCTGCTGTGCCGCTTTGAGCAAGTCATCTTGCTGATCAGACGGGCAGGCGACTTGAAAGTCTTTGTCCAATATCTTGACATGTAACGTGCGTAGATCAGCCTTTTCGGCGGCTTGATCGTCTTTAGGCGGCACTTCACCGCGCGATAGCTCTTTCATTCACCAGCCTCCATCGATTTTAATCGGTTAATCATAGCTTCAACCTTGCTGCGAGCCGTTTCGTTTTTGATAAGGAGTTCGCGACGCTCAGAGGCCCATTCACTCTCTCTCAACCGTAAAGATTGATTGTCTTTATCTAATGTTGAGCACAATGCGATGAGTTTATCGAGCTTATCCTCTAAATGCTGTAATTGTTCTCTCATGATTAAACCTTTGCTCTTATGGGTCTTCATCGTTGATCAGGCCCGATTATAGCGACTGAATGAGCCTATCAGCTAACGACTTCACACTAAAAGATGGCTAATATAGAGTGCAGGGTGACTTTGGTCAATATTTGCAGGGAAAATCGGAGGGTCAAGGTCGGTGATTGCTACTAATTTTGGTTCAGATCTGCAGCCAGTCCTCGTATAATTGGGTTTTACCGCATTATTTTTTAAAGGCATATGATGAATTATCCAGAAGCGTTAACCCCCCAAAACTTTGATGAATTAGCCGACTGGATCTTAACCGTTAGCAGTCAGTTTTCACCTGCTGAATTACACGGCGCTATTATTGGTGCTCTGAGCGGCACCATGCGTTTAAGTGATCAAAAGTGGGCTCAATTCGGTTTGGCCGTGATGGGCGCGCCGACTGAAACATTGCAGCAATTCGGCGATTTGGCCGCTTCGGTACTCGGCAGTCTTGCGCGCGAGCAATTAGCGATACTGATTGATGATGATTTGGGTTTCCAGCCGTTCTTACCGGATGATGATGAGACTATTGAGGACAGAACTGAGGCCTTGTCTTATTGGTGCCGGGGGTTTTTAGGTGGCTTTGCTGAGGCGCAGGCTTATGTCCAAAAGCTGCCGATTGATGGCCAAGGTCAGTCAAAAGCCTTAGATTTTTCTGAGACTGTTCAAGAGGCGATAAGTGATTTATCAGCGATCGCCCAAGCCGTAGTAGGTGAAGATGACTATCAAGAGGACGATTATGATGCCGATATCGGCGACGATCCTTTAGCGATTGAAAGCTTTCTTAACGAAGACGGTGAAGCCTTCGAGAATGAGGCGGCTGACGCTCAGGCAGCTGAAAAAAATTATATGGAAATCACTGAGTATTTGCGACTAGCTACCATGACCATTTTCACAGAATATGGTTGGATTGAAATTCATGATCAAGAAGGGTCTTCGGCATTGGCGTTACCTGCAGACGCAGAGGCGAAAAAAGGAACCCTGCACTAGGCGTGACAAGGTCATCATGTTCAGTTTGCATGTAACCGCCAAGGTGTAAGTACAACCGAAGAGTAAACCAAGAGATAAGCTGGCCCGTATTATTATTAAGTTTTTGGATACGGATAAGATCAATTCTGTAAATTTATGGGTTAACACCTGATGTTAAAGCCAAGAAAACCAGCATCAAAAGCGTTACCAACGATCAGCAAGCGTGAATTTGCTCGGCGCCGTGACGAGTTGATGGATCAAATGGAAGTCAATAGTATTGCAATTCTTCCCTCAGCTAGCGTGCACATTCGAAATCGAGATGCAGAATATAAGTACCGTCAAGATAGCGATTTCCACTACCTAAGTGGATTTGATGAGCCTGATTCAGTGTTAGTTTTAATTCCTGGTCGCAAACACGGGCAATGTTTATTTTTTTGTCGTGAGCGTGACCCTGAACGAGAATTATGGGATGGGTATCGTCAAGGCCCTGAAGGGGTATGCCGTAATTTTGGTGCTGATGATGCGTTTCCGATCAGCGACATCGACGATATTTTACCGGGGCTATTAGAAAGCCGCGATCGTGTTTACTATTCAATGGGTAAGCGACTTGAATTCGATAAGCGGATTATGGAATGGGTAAACGTGCTTCGCGCTAAAGCGCGTTCGGGTGCCCATCCACCGGGTGAGTTTTCTGATTTAGATCACATTCTCCATGACATGCGGTTATACAAAAGCGCAGCTGAATTACGTATTATGCAACAAGCCGCGTCTATTTCGGCAGATGCCCATACTCGTGCAATGAAGTTTTGCCGTCCTGGCATGATGGAGTATGAATTAGAGGCGGAGTATCTCCATGAGTTTGCGTCTCGCGGGGCGCAGGCTGCAGCATACAACTCTATTGTCGGCGCTGGGAAAAACGCCTGTATTCTTCATTACGTTGAAAACAATAGCATGATACATGATGGCGATTTGGTTTTGATTGATGCCGGTTGTGAGTTAAATTGTTATGCGGCAGATATTACTCGTACTTTTCCCGCGAATGGTGTTTTTAGCCGTGAGCAGCAAGCCCTCTATGAAGTGGTGTTAGCGTCTCAGCACGCGGCGCTAGAGACGATTAAACCGGGTAGTCACTGGAATCAGTCGCATGATGCAACCGTCGAGGTTATCACTCAGGGTTTGTTGGATCTTGATATTTTACAGGGCGAGTTAAAAGACTTGATCGAATCTGAAGCATACCGTCCTTTTTATATGCATCGAGCCGGTCACTGGTTGGGCATGGATGTGCATGATGTTGGGGACTATAAAATTCATGATGAATGGCGAGTATTAGAGTCAGGCATGGTAATGACAGTAGAGCCTGGTATTTACATTGCTGCTGATAATCAGTCAGTCGCTGCTAAGTGGCGAGGGATTGGTATTCGCATCGAAGATGATGTTGCCGTCACAGCTACCAGCCATCAAGTCTTAACTGATGAGGTCATTAAAACGGTCGATGATATTCATCGCTTGATGCGTCCTGCGACCACTAAGCGAACCTATGATCCCGCTCAGATAGATTTTATTGGCGCAGAGGATGTTTTGCCAGCAGTCGACGTGCAAAAAGGTAAGCAATCCCGTCAATTAGCTGGGGCATCGAGCAATAACGACGCTGTACCTGCATCGAGTGTGAAGACCAACAAAAAACCCAAAATGAAAAAAAATCCTGCCGGCATGAAAAAGATAACCCCTAATAAGGAGGCCGTTGTTAAAAAGAAGATGGCTGCTAAGAAAAAAGCGGTTGTTAAAAAGAAAGCTGCCGTTAAGAAAAAAACGGTTGTTAAAAAGAAGACCGCCGTTAAGAAAAAAACGGTTGTTAAAAAGAAAGCTGCCGTTAAGAAAAAAACGGTTGTTAAA
>DDED01000100.1:10735-10894 GCA_002336035.1 Cellvibrionales bacterium UBA1963 | reverse complement strand
GCTTGTTGTATTCAAATTGAAAATCAGGTGTCAGATGCAAAGCAATGTGGACACCAAGACGGCAAGGTTACGGTTCCGCATGAAGATTTTCTGGCTAAGATTAATGCTGTTCGTTATGCATTTCTAGAATTAGGCGTCGATGACGGCATCATTGTGGCT
>DDED01000100.1:10173-10390 GCA_002336035.1 Cellvibrionales bacterium UBA1963 | reverse complement strand
GAACTGACTCATTGGGTGCAGGGTTAACTCAAAAAATACCAGTGTCGTTACGTGATGGTGACTTGGCTGCTCAATATAACGATTTCCTAGAAACCACACCGATTAATTCCCCAGAGGATGTCAATGACGGTGATATGTTGCTCAAGCATAACGGTGAATTGGTTAAGCCGGTGCGTTTGCCTAATGGCTTATATCGGTTCAAACCTAATACCGGCGA
>DDED01000100.1:9684-9840 GCA_002336035.1 Cellvibrionales bacterium UBA1963 | reverse complement strand
GCACGCTGTGTGCTTGATTGTATTACGTCGCTACAAAATGGCGCTGATTTAATTTGGATCGAAACAGAAAAGCCACACGTTAAACAAATTGGCGACATGGTTAATGCGGTTCGTGAGCAGGTGCCTAACGCTAAATTAGTTTATAACAACTCACCA
>DDED01000100.1:611-9371 GCA_002336035.1 Cellvibrionales bacterium UBA1963 | reverse complement strand
AGTTTATAACAACTCACCATCGTTCAACTGGACGTTAAATTTCCGCCAACAAATATTTGACCTATGGTCAGAGCAAGGCAAAGATGTTTCAGCGTATTGTCGAGAAGATTTAATGAGCATCGATTACGATACAACCGATTTGGCCATAGCTGCCGATGAAAAGATTCGTACTTTTCAAGCTGATGGCGCAAGAGAGTCGGGTATTTTCCATCATTTAATTACCCTGCCCACGTACCACACTACGGCATTATCAACCGACAATTTAGCTAAAGGTTACTTTGGTGATGAAGGCATGCTGGCTTATGTTGAAGGCGTTCAACGCAAAGAATTACGACAAGGGCTGGCCTGTGTTAAGCATCAAGCGATGGCGGGTTCTAATATTGGTGATGATCATAAAGAGTATTTTTCAGGTGAGCAGGCTCTGAAAGCATCGGGTAAAGATAATACGATGAACCAATTTGACTAAGCCTTATTAGGGCATGTTCAGTGAGTAGATTGTAGTTAGCTTTAGAGCCAGCATGACAAATATTGTCACTGGCTCTTTTTTTTTTAAAAATAAACGTTACACTCATAACTGATTTAAACCGTTTAGAAGGGTTATTTTAGCATGCATAAAATCGTTTCTACTCCCGATCTCTGTGATCAATTCGACCAGCAGATTGACATTGTTGCACCTATATTTAGGCATTACGGTGGCGTTCAACAAGCCTATGGACAAATAGCGACTGTGGCTTGTTTTGAAGATAATTCTTTGGTTGCTGAACAAGTGAAATTACCCGGTAAAGGTCGTGTGTTAGTTGTTGATGGCGGTGCATCGATGCGTTGCTCCTTACTTGGCGATCAACTCGCAGCGACAGCGATTGACAACGGCTGGTCTGCGATTTTAATTAACGGCTGCCTTAGAGATGTTGAGATTATCGTTTCCATGCCTATTCTCATAATGGCATTGGCTTCAGTTCCCCGTAAGACCATCAAAGCAGGAAAAGGGAAGCTCAATATGCCCGTGGAATTTGGTGGCGTAAGCTTTGAACCTGATCACTACCTCTTTGCCGACCAAACAGGGATAATTGTTGCAAAAGATAATTTACTGGCCCTTTCTGGTTAATGGGTTGTTAGCTGTGTTTTGACGCGTATGCATGCGGCACAATGGCAGCATAGACACTGACAAGTTGGAGACTGTCGGGCCAAAATCGATTATTCTGCACGGCCCGTCATTGTGAAGGAATGAACGGTTATTTAAATAATGAATGTGGATGAAGAAAAATAATGAACACACCTGAATTGATCGCCAGTACTATCCTTGAAGGCTATGAGGCCATGATGGTCGATTTTATGCAGGTGACACTGGGGGCTCAATCGCGATTTGAACAAGCACAATGGCACGATGTTCACGCGGCTATGCGCTTACGATTAAATGTCTATAAACAAAAAATCGGTGATATTGAAGAGCAGTGCATGTCCTTGGCTTCCGAACAATTAAAAAGCATGGACAGTTGGCGAGAAGTAAAGATTCGTTATGGCGAGATGATTAAAGACCATCCCAATAATTTAATTGCGGAATCATTTTTTAATTCAGTATTCAGCCGCGTTTTTGGTCACGTTGCTATCCGAAGCAGTACTGTATTTGCAGGGGTTAAACAATTAGATGCAGAAGGGATTAACGCTGACGAAGTTTTGGTTGAGTTTTCGTATCAAAAAAGCTTAAAGCAAGTAATGAAAGATATGCTGGAGCATTTTCAGTTTAGTATTCCCTATGAAGATATCGATCGTGATGTTGAGCAGATTGTCGCTTATGTGAATGATTTTTTTGCTGATATTAGACCGATAGACGGTGATATCTCTATCAAGATTTTTGAGTCAGTATTTTTTAGAAATAAAGGCGCTTACTTAATCGGTTATATTGATTTGCCTGATGAAATAATTCCTGTGGCATTGCCATTTATGCACAATGAAGACGGCCAGGTTTATGTTGACACGGTGGTGCTGGGCAGCGATGAAATCAGTATGATATTTAGTTTTACTCGGTCTTACTTTATGGTTGATGCGCCAATACCGGCTAAATACGTTGCTATCTTAAAAAGAATGATGCCTCACAAAGAAATTTTTGAACTCTTTACAGCCATTGGTTTTGCTAAGCACGGCAAAACAGCGTTTTATCAATACGCAGTGTCCTTTACAAAGCAAATACCTGCTGAGCAAGAGTACAATTCGGCGCCAGGGATTAAAGGGATGGTGATGCTAGTATTCACCTTGCCCGATTTTGATTACGTATATAAAGTGATAAAAGATCGTTTTACGCCTCCTAAAGACATGACCCGTAAACAGGTCGAGCAGAAATACAGCATGGTGAAAAGCTCTGATCGAGCAGGGCGAATGGCTGATATTTATGAGTTTAGATATTTGGCCTTTGATAAGCGACGTTTTTCTGATGAAATGATGGCCGAACTTTATAAAGAGGTGCCGTCAATGTTTGAGATTTCGGGGAATGCGCTCATTCTAAAGCACGTCTATGTTGAGCGCAAAATGACCCCACTGAATTTATACCTGCCTGATGCAGATGATGCTAGTACTTATGGTGCCATTGATGAATACGGTAATGCAATTAAGCAATTAGCGGCAGCTAATATATTTCCTGGCGATATGTTGCTTAAGAATTTTGGTGTAACCCGTCATGGCCGTGTCGTTTTCTATGATTACGATGAGATATGCCCGCTTGCAGAGTGTAATTTTCGAAAGATACCTGAGCCGATGACTGAAGAGCAAGAGATGGCTTCAGGAGCTTGGTTTGATGTGAAAGATAACGATATTTTTCCGGAGGAGTTTCGCTTGTTTTTTACTGGCAACCCTAAAGCGAAGCGAGTGTTTAACCAGTTGCATGCCGATATTTATGATTATCAATTCTGGCAGAATTTGCAAAATAAAATTGATGGTGGTTATGTTACTGACGTATTTCCTTATCGAAGACAAAAGCGATTTAAACGATTAGCGTGAGGGATGTTAAGTGACTAATCTCGTCGTAGCTTGTCGTTTGGGGCTATCGGAGTAGGGAAGTTAAAGATCACAATATAAGTTGAAATAATAAAGCTTAAAATAGCTGTGGCTTGTATTAAATGCGAGGCGTCCTCACCTATCAGTAAGGCACTTGTTGCAACGTAAGCGATTAATAAAGAAAACTCACTATTTTGACCCAGTCTAAAACCAACACTCCACGCTAAATCACGATGCTCATCCATCCCTTGCAGAAGTGACCGAAATACTACGGGTTTGACGGCCGTCATGATCACGGCCAGTAAACAGGCGGGTAAAAGTATATCGCCGAGCAAGTTAAGATTAAACCGAGCGCCTAAGGCAAAGAAGAACAAAATTAAAAAGAAATCGCGTAAAGGTTTTAGGTTAATGGCAATGTATTGAGATATTGGGCTGGTAGCGAGAGTAATGCCGGCGATAAAGGCACCGATCTCAGCGGATAAACCAAGCGCGGTTGCCGCTTCAGCCATGCCTAAGCACCAACCGATAGCCAATAAAAAGATGTATTCTTGAAAGCGATCAAATCGTTTAATTAACGCCAATAGCAGGTATTTTACGGCAAGGTAAGCAGCGAGGGCTAACGCGGGTAAGCCGACTAACGCCTTAGCAATTAATTCCAAATTAAATTCACCCGCATCGCTGCTGAGTAAAATGATTAATACGAAAATGGCCAGTAAATCTTGCAGGAGTAATAAGCCAATGATTAATTCACCGGTATGCCGATGGTGAAGCACCGTGGTTGGCAGTAGCTTAATACTAATAATAGTGCTTGAAAACATCATGGCTGCGCCAATGACCAACGACTCAACCAAGCTAAAACCAAAGCTACAAGCAATGCCAAATCCAATTGTTGCAAATACACTGGCACTTAATAAGGCGACTAAAGTGGCTTTTTTCGCAACTGAAAATAAGGCTTTGGGTTGCATGTCAAGACCCAATAAAAACAATAAAAATATAATGCCTATATGACCGCTTTCTTCAAGCAGTTCAATGTCGTTAATTAATTCGAACCCATAGGGACCTATTAATGCACCTAATAAGATGTAGGCAATAATCAGCGGTTGACGGGTGTATAGAGCCAGCGAGGCGAGAACAGCAGCACCGCTGAAAATTAAAAAAAATGAGAAAGTAAGTGAGTCAGGTTCCATGCATTGACTATGCCCGAATTGCGTTCGGCCATCAAGTGGGTTTGTTTTGCTAGCTGTAAAAATACAGTTGATCAGCGTATTATCTGTACGGATTTAGCGCTGTTTAAAAATAGGTTTGCGTTGGTCGCTGCCGACTTGATAGCTTATCGAAAAATCATCGAGACTGCTAATAGCGGTTTCTGGATTGACGTCATCGCGCAGTAAAAAACTATTAAAACCGCAGCGTTGATAAAAGAACATTTGATCAGGAAGTACATCTCCAATCGCTCGAATCTCACCCTGGTAGTCAAAGTGGTCGCGTAAAGTGCGTGCGTAGGAATAGCCTCGACCATCAGAAAAAACAGGAAAATTGATAGCGATGAGACTAACTCTATGGCAAATGGAGGCTAACGGTTCGGCTGGTTCGTCACTGTCTAGCCATAAGCCGATATTTTCCTTGTCGATTACTTCCTGCTGATGATCTTGCCAGCGCGAAAACGGTAAAATAATACAATCATCTTCGGTTATCGTTGACAGGTCAAAGTTCTGTTCCTTATCGATTAACTGCCAGCGGTTGTCGCTGACTTGTCGATCTTTAATTAATAGTGCTGGGTTATTGTTCGGCATAGACGTATTCCTTAAACGGAGCGATGCCCACGCGTCGGTAGGTCTCAATAAAGGGTTCCTCTTCTGTTCGTTTATTGACATAAACATCGAGTATTTTCTGAATCACTGCAGGTATCTCTGCGTCTGAGAAAGAGGGCCCTAAAATCTTTCCGATTGAGGCATCTTTACTCATATTGCCGCCCAATGATACCTGATAAAACTCTTTGCCTTTTTTATCGACTCCTAAAATACCGATATGACCCACATGATGATGCCCACAAGCATTCATGCAGCCAGAAATATTTAAATCAATCGGGCCCAGATCATAAAGGTAATCAAGGTCGTCAAATTGTCGCTGTATAGCTTCTGCAATTGGGATTGACTTTGCATTAGCCAGTGCGCAGTAGTCGCCCCCAGGGCAACAGATAGGGTCAGATAAGTAGCCTAAATTAGGCGTAGCAATTGCCAGAGCTTTACACTTTTTCCAGAGCTCAAATAATTGCGATTTTTGAACATCGGCTAAGACAATATTTTGATGGTGCGTATTACGCAACAGGCCACCAGAGTAAGTGTCGGCCAAATCAGCAATTGCTTCCATTTGCATGTCGCTAATATCCCCCGGTGCTATCCCGGTAGGTTTAAGCGCAAGATTGACAATAGCATAGCCCGCTTGCTTGTGGGGCTGGACATTCTTATCTAGCCAATGACTAAATTCGCTCGATTCCAAACGTAGAGACTGTAATGATTCATTACAGATGTGGTCGTCGAAGATCTGGTAGTCGTGTGGGATGAAAAAATGTTTGACACGATCGACAGCTGCGACAGTGAGGGTGTTTTCATTGCCTTTGATGTACTTCCACTCTTGTTCTACCCGTTCGGCGAAGGCTTCTGCTCCCATTGCCTTGACTAATATTTTAATTCTTGCCTTGTACTTATTATCACGCCGGCCTAATTGGTTGTAGACCCGTAACACCGCTTCCAAGTAGGTAATTAAATGTGGCCAAGCTAAGTTAGGTTTAATCAGTTGGCTGATCACGGGTGTTCTTCCAAGACCGCCACCGACATGAACATTAAATTCGGTTTCACCTTGATCGTTATGAAGCAGTTCGACGCCAATATCATGAAATTTAAACGCTGCACGGTCTTCTTCTGTCGCACAGACGGCAATTTTAAATTTTCTCGGCAATAAAGCAAATTCAGGGTGAAAGGTTGACCATTGTCGAATCAGTTCACACCAAGGTCTCGGGTCTTCAATTTCATCAACGGCAACCCCAGCGTATTGGTCAGTGGTGGTATTGCGGATACAATTGCCACTGGTTTGAACCGCATGCATATCGACTGAGGCGAGTTCTTCTAAGATATCAGGCACGTCTTCAAGTCGAGGCCAGTTCAACTGAAAATTTTGCCGAGTAGAAACGTGAATATAGCCTTTGTCATAGTCGCGAGTAATGCTCGCTAATTTTCTCATTTGTGCTGTGGTGTAAAGGCCATAGGGGACAGCAACGCGAAGCATCGGCGCTAAGCGCTGCACATACAGTCCATTTTGTAAGCGCAGAGGGAGGAATTCAGCCTCACTTAATTGACCCGCCAGAAATCGCTGGGTTTGATCCCTGTATTGGTCGACGCGTTCTTTAATCAGTTGGCGGTCATATTGGTCATATTGGTACATAGCGTCAGTTGAATACTCTTTTGTCTGATCAAATAAAATAGGCCTGGGCTCGCATGGGTAGACCTTTATATGACAAAAAACGATTAATAACAATAATATTGATAGGTTATACCTGTTAATCGGCTAGCTATATCGTTTTTTCAGGTTGACTGGACTCGATTACTAATAGAAAGGCAATTTTAGGCGTAATTTACTGTTTAAAGTTGAAGTGTAACGGGTAAAATGCTCTTAAAAGGGCATTGCAGCTCCACCCGCGGTGCTGCTGTCGAGAAAAATTCCGGTGAGGAAAAAGATGCGCGATTCAAATAATAGTCTTGAAGACCCGTCAGAGATAGAGCGAGATGGCGATAGTCGAGTCGACATGTGGTGTTCGGTAGCATTGGTGTTTTTGGCTTGGGCAGTTGCTATGCATTGGTTGATGGGCATGTAACTATTTATACGTTTAAAGACCGCTGCTCGTCAACACGCCTTTGACTACAATGGCAACCGTTATAACGAATAATCCAGTAAAGATAATGCCCGCAGCGATATAAATATAAATACTGCCTTTTGCATTAAAATCTTTTTCTTGGTTTTTTTTACTTTGCACGCCAACCGCAGCTGCCAACACACTCGTAATAATGTGCATCAAAGGAAGTTGAGTGCTGTCTTGATCGATTGCTGGCTGCTGTTGTAGTTCTCCAGTAGTTTGATCATCATCATCACTCGACTTAATCATACTCACTCCAATATGGGTTGTAACCAGCGCGTCATTTCTTCGGTTGATTTATTTTTTCGCTCAGCAAGGCTCGTCAGTTGATCGTCAGAGATTTTGCCGGTGCCAAAATATTGGGCTTCTGGATGTGAGAAATAAAATCCACTCACCGAAGAAGCCGGTGTCATGGCGAAGTGTTCGGTTAATGACACACCTATGGCGGTCTCGGCATCGAGCAGCGAGAATAAGGTTTCTTTTTCAGTATGGTCTGGGCAGGCAGGGTAGCCTGGTGCAGGACGGATACCTTGATAGTGTTCTTTAATTAATTCCTCGTTGCTAAACGTTTCAGTTTCGATATAACCCCAAAACTCGGTTCTTACCCGCTGATGCAAATGTTCGGCAAAGGCTTCTGCTAAACGATCCGCAAGAGCCTTGATCATAATGCTGTTGTAATCATCACCGTCGGCTTCAAATTCTTTTGCTAGTTGCTCTGCCTTAATGCCGGTGGTTACGACAAAACCGCCGACGTAATCAATTTTTTTTGATTCAAGCGGAGCAACAAAATCAGCCAATGAAAGGTTTGGTTTTTTATTGGGCTTATTGGTTTGCTGACGGATATGATGCAAGCGCGCCAGTTCTTCACTACGATCTTGATGGCTATATATAACAATATCATCATCATTAATTTGATTAGCTGGCCAGAACTGAAACACAGCCCGCGCTTCGAGTAATTGTTCATCGACGATGCGTTTAAGCATTGC
This sequence comes from Cellvibrionales bacterium UBA1963, assembly GCA_002336035.1. Classification (GTDB taxonomy): domain Bacteria; phylum Pseudomonadota; class Gammaproteobacteria; order Pseudomonadales; family UBA7434; genus UBA7434. The sequence continues at coordinate 1,487 of DDED01000100.1, read as the reverse complement.
TTGAGCATCATTAAACAGACTGGTTGCAGCCTCGCCAACAACGTTGTCTGTTAAAATGCGCGGATATTTCCCAGCCAAATCCCAAGTAATAAAAAACGGTGTCCAATCAATAGAATCAATTAAGGTGCTGATTGGGTAATCAGTCAACACCTGACGTTCGGTGACCGTTGGAACAGGCGGTGTGTAGTCGTCCCAGTTTAGTTGGGCTTTATTGGCTATTGCCGTTAAATAGCTTAAAGGCGCTGCCTTGGGTTTTCGATTGGCGTGCCGGATCCGAACTTTTTCATAATCTTGTCGAGTTTTTTCAACAAATTCAGGCTTCAACTCATCACTGATTAGTTTGGTTGCCACTGCCACGCTGCGTGAAGCATCGGGCACGTAAATAACCTGATCGTTGGAATAATTTTGTTCGATTTTGACTGCGGTATGCGCTTTAGACGTGGTTGCCCCACCAATTAATAAAGGCACTGTAAAGTTTTGACGTTGCATTTCTTTAGCGACGTAAACCATTTCATCCAGTGAGGGAGTGATTAGACCGCTGAGACCAATGACATCGACATCTTCTTGGCGGGCTTTAGTCAATATATCTTCGCAAGAAACCATCACGCCCATATCGATGACCTCGAAATTATTGCACTGCAGCACAACACCGACTATATTTTTGCCAATGTCGTGAACGTCGCCCTTGACCGTGGCCATTAATATTTTGCCGTTGGTCTTTTGTCCCTCAGATTTTTCTTCTTCGATATAGGGTTGCAAGTAGGCGACGGCTTGCTTCATGACCCGGGCGCTTTTAACTACCTGCGGTAAAAACATTTTACCCTCGCCAAATAGATCGCCGACGACATTCATACCGTCCATTAACGGCCCTTCAAT
>DDED01000100.1:0-302 GCA_002336035.1 Cellvibrionales bacterium UBA1963 | reverse complement strand
ACCGTCCATTAACGGCCCTTCAATCACTTGAATAGGGCGATCAAATTGCTGCCTCGCTTCTTCAGCATCTTCAATAATATAAGTATTAATGCCTTTAACTAAAGAGTATTCAAGGCGTTTGCCTACGTCATCTTCACGCCATGCCGGATCTTCATTTTTTGTTTCGCTAGTACCATCATCTTGATACTTGTTGGCAATATCAAGCAATCGCTCGGTGCTGTCGCTGCGACGATTTAAAATTACATCTTCAACATGTGTTTTCAATTCATCGGGTAAATCATCATAAATAGCGAGTTGTGAGG
>DDED01000150.1 GCA_002336035.1 Cellvibrionales bacterium UBA1963 | reverse complement strand
GAACAATCTTAGCCGTAAGACATGATGGCTTACAAAACTAGCCTGAGAAAATATCTGCAGGACTTGGTACGAACTTTACACAGTTGCTGAATTCAAGTCAAGTATTTTCATTAACCACTGGGGGCGCCTGCAAGCCAGGCAAGAAAAGCAATAAAATTAGTAAATTCAATAGGATAGAGTGATTTCGGTCTAATAAAAATAAACGGTGACGCTGAAAAGTCAATTCTTTTTTCTTCTGAGCTCTCAACAACCCTCGCCGCTCAGAGCCATCTGATTATTTTTTTATAATGATAGTTAACTCGGTTAAACTTCGAATAAACAGACTAGGGGTATACCGCGCCTGTTGGCGAGATTGTAGACTGATATTTTTTGAGCTCGCCAAAACAGTCTCAAACGCAATTCTCGCTTCTGCTCGAGACAACGCCGCACCAATACAATGGTGGATCCCGTAGCCAAAAGCAAAATGTGATTTAGGTTTTTTGCGATCAAGCTTAACCATTAAAGGATTGTCAAACTGATCGGCATCACGGCCTGTCGATGACCACATCAACATTAACCGATCGCCCGCTTTTAGTTCAATACCGTGTAAGACATGATCGCTTTTAACCAATCGAAAATGACCATGAAACGGCGATTCAAGTCGCAAGACTTCTTCGACAAACGCGCTTATTTTTTCTGGATTCTGACGAAGTTCAGACTGCAATTGCTGATCTTCGCACATCATCAACATACCACTACCGACCAAACTGGCCGTCGTTTCATTGCCCGCAGTGAGCAACTGCACCAACATAGAAACGATTTCATCCCGTCCAAATTGCTGATCATCCAATTTTGATTCAGCAATTAAGTCGCCCAACAAATTATCACTTGGCGAGTCGAAAGCACGGTCATAGTGCTCAGCAAGATAGGCGATTAACTGATTAATTTCTTGACCGTATTGCATTAATTCTTCAGTTGAATTGATGCCGCTAAGTAACGCTACTGAGGCATCAGACCAGCGCTTCAGCTTATCTCTGTCAGCTAATGGAAAACCGATCAGCTCCATAATAATAATTAACGGTAACGGCGCAGCAAATGACTGAATCCAGTCAAAGTCTAAGCGCTCAATGTCTGCCAATAGTTCAACGCAAAGTGAATGAATACGTTGCTCCATTTTTGCGACGCGGCGCATGGTAAAAGCTCGGTTGGCCACCCTTCGTTGACGAGTATGCTGCGGAGGGTCAGCAATAGCTAAAACATCCGTCGCTTTCGCTATTTGGCCGTCACCACCAGATAAATTCAGTATTTCTGGTTGCTCGCCACGTGCATTCTCCGTATTAGTGCTCAGCATAACGGACACTAAATTTGATGAATAGGTCTCGGTATCCATCGCTATCGTCTTGACATCCTCATAACGGCTTATTAAATAATAGGCATTGTTAGGTAAAGCATAGACAGGGGCACATTCTCGTAATTGCGCAAAGAAATCCCATGGTGATGCTATTACCTCTGGCGAAAAAGGATTGAGATTGATCTCTTCAGAGCTCATTTAATTAAATTGCCTCGCTTCAGGTAACTGCTGATACCAATAGACACCCTGCTCGTCTTCTTTAAACGTCGCCATCTTTCGGCCTATTAAGCAATTTAAATGTGCCAGAGTCTCACCTGCGGCAAGATTAATCGTCGAACTGGTGATCGGGTTTTTAAACAAAGCAGGGAAACAATCAATAACCCGCTTAGGGCTAGCAATTGCTTCATAGAGCGTATTAAGACCTTCATCATGCGACTCAATAATTTGTGTAAGTCGCGTTCTAACACCATAAAAAGGTTCTTGATGCGATGGCAACACGAGAAGATTATCAGGCAGAATCTGACGTAAGTGTTCCAAACCATGCAACCACTCCTTCAATGAATCGCCACTGGGTTCGTTAGGAAAAACACTGACATTAGGGGTTATCCGAGGAAGCACTTGATCACCTGAAATCATTAATTTCAAGCCGGGGCAATACAATGAAACATGCTCTGGGGAATGACCACTGGTGGTTAATACCTGCCAATAATGGCCATTTATCTCAAACGTTTCACTGTCAATGAGACGACGATAACTGTCGGGCAAAGGCGAAACCATTTCACCAAAAAAACCAAAACGAGAACGGTATTTCTCAATATACGCATCATCCATACCGGCTCTAACCAGAAATTTAATTGCAGCATCAGGCGCGTCCTGCCCCGTATAGCTCGTTAAATTTCGGCACATCAAGTACTCTTGACGTGACATCCATAATTCGCATCCATGCTTTTCACAAAGCCAGCCTGCCAAACCGACATGGTCGGGGTGCATGTGAGTCGCAATCACGCGCTTAATTGGCCGTTCTTTCATGAAACCTTTAAATAACTGATCCCAGACATCTTGCGCTTCAGGTAAATTCATGCAGCTGTCAACAATTGTCCAGCCATCTCCATCTTCAAGCAACCAAAGATTGATATGGTCAAGTTTTATCGGTAGTGCCATTCGTAGCCAATACACCCCCTCAGCAATTTTATGCGGGGTAAATGTGTCAGGCGCCCAATTCACGCCTAATGGGTAATGCAGGCCACGAGAGAACTTATCACCAGAGACTGGCCGATCATATTTTTTATTGTCAGTTGTCAACTTGACCTCGTTATAGCGTTATTTAAAATGTGATTTTAATCCCTGAAATTTGAAAACTGTAAGGGCAGCTTAAAGTCTTCTGCTTTTAAAAAAGCTATCGCTATTTGTAAATCGTCTCGCTTTTTCCCGGTAACTCTTACTTGTTCACTCTGTATGGTCGATTGCACTTTTAATTTTTGGCTTTTGATTTTTTTAACAATTACTTTGCATGTGTCGGTATCAATTCCGTGCTTTAAGGTAATCACTTGCTTGCACTGCTTTCCCGTTTGGATGATTTCACCAAGAACCATGCAGCCAATATCAATACTGCATTTATGTAAGGCACTTTGTAACATATCCAACATCTGTTGTAATTGAAACTCAGCTTCGGCAATTAAAGTGACGACCCGCTGTTCTCGGTTAAAACGGGCATCAACACCTTTAAAATCAAAGCGATTAACGACAATTCGATTCGCCTGATCAATCGCATTAGTCAATTGATGCAAGTCAACCTCAGATACGATGTCAAAAGATGGCATAAGTAAGTGACTCCTAACGTCATCAATAGAAAGCAATGACATGTGCGAAAAGTAAATGACCAGAAAAAACGCCGTTATTATTTAATTGACTGAAACTAACTTAAATTATATGTTGAGTTATTTTAGCGCGTTGATACGATAAAAACTATGTCCTAAATTAATCAATTGACAGAGAGAGCCCGATTCAGTGGATCAATTAAACAAAAATCATTGGTATATTTTAGGCGCGGGCCCTGTAGGTTGCCTGTGGGCTTGCGCCTTACGTGAGGCAGGTTGTCAGGTGTCGATGCTAGTAAAGACGTTAAAAGATAGCGACCTGTATTTAAATCAACAAACGATTGAATACACCCAACTCTTTAGCAACATGGAAAAAAAGACGGTCACTGTTGAATTGCTTGACCATCATCAACTGAGTCGCGAAGCACGATCAGTATCTCACCTCATCATAGCAACAAAAGCTTATGACGCGCTCAGCGCGCTGGGCAATGTTCTTCCGCAACTCTGCACTTCGGCCACAGTGATTACCCTCAGCAATGGATTGGGTATGCACCACGCCTTACAGGCTGCGCTTCAGTGTGAAAAAAATGATCGGCAATTGGTGCAAGCTGTCGTTTCGGACGGAGCGCGCTTAAGACAACCCTTTAAACTTACCCACACAGGCGAAGGTCATAATTATATTGGTCGACTCCAGCTAGGCAGTCGCGATAGGGCTCAACAAATTAATGAATCTACTCCTTTCGGGCTCCCGCCCCTCTTTTTGAACACCACCGTGGTTCACGATATCGAAGAAAAAATTTGGCATAAGGCACTGGTTAATTGTGTGATCAATCCGCTCACAGCTTTTTATCAGTGCAGTAACGGTGAGTTGTTCAATGATCCAGTTAAAATGATAAGAATAAAGGCCTTATGCGAAGAGCTCGCTAACATTATCAATCGGTCTAACGCCCCCATTACAATACAAGCCGAGGAGATTTTCAGTGAGACAAAAGAAATTGCCGTATTAACCGAAAAAAATACGTCATCGATGTTACATGATGTGAGAAAAGGACGGCAATTGGAAATTGAGCACCTTAATATTTATTTTATCAGACTCGCCCAGCAATATAATGTGCCTTGCCCACATAACCTAGAACTGGTCAATGCATTAACACCGCATAGCTAACACAGTCACGCTCGGAGTCAGTCATAAAAAAACCCGCCAAAAAAGTGCGGGTTTTCAATGAATAATGCGTCTTAAATGTCATAACCTCTTTCATTATGGGAGACGATATCAAGACCCTGTGACTCTTCTTCTTCGTCAACACGAATACCACCGGTCAAAACAGCAATCACTTTAAAGATGATAAACGTCACAAAGCCTGTATACGCAATCGTTGCCACTATAGCCTTGGCTTGAATGACAAGCTGCGCAGATATAGTATTTTCTAAGCCTTGACCGCTGAAAAGTCCTAACTCTGAGCTTGCAAAAACAGCCACGGCTAGACTGCCTAAAATACCACCGACACCGTGAACAGGCATTACGTCAAGCGAATCATCGATTTTTAAGGTCTGTTTGATGTACATCGTTGCATAGAAACAAACCGCCCCAGCAGATATACCAATAACCACAGCACCTGCAGGGCCAACAAAGCCTGACGCTGGCGTAATCGTGCCTAAGCCTGCAACCATGCCCGTGATGATACCTAACACACTGGGCTTACCGTACTTCAGCCATTCAATACCTGCCCAAGTGGCCGCACCACAAGCCGCCGAAAGATGCGTCACTAAGATCGCCATGCCAGCATCGCCATTAGCGCCTAAAGCACTGCCACCATTAAAGCCAAACCAACCCACCCACAGCATGCCTGCACCGGCTACTGACAACGTTAAATTATGAGGAGGCATTGGTGTGACAGAAAAACCGCTGCGAGGGCCAACCATAATAGCGGCTACCAACGCGGCGACACCGGCAGTGATGTGTACAACAATACCCCCAGCAAAGTCTAAGGTGCCCATTTGAGCAAGCCAACCACCGCCCCATACCCAATGGCATACGGGTGCATAAACGGCGAGCAACCAGAAAACGGTAAATAACATCACTGAGCTAAATTTCATCCGCTCGGCAAACCCCCCAATCACCAGAGCCGGTGTAATAATTGCGAAAGTCATTTGGAACATTAAAAAAACACTTTCAGGAATATCGCCAAACAGCGTATCCTCGGCAACATTGGCTAAAAATAGATTGCTTAGATCACCAATAAAACCATTACCTGCTCCGAAGGCGAGACTGTAGCCCGCAACGAACCAAACCACCGAAGCCACACACGCAATTGAAAAGCATTGCATCAAGACCGATAAAACGTTCTTCGAGCGCACTAAACCGCCATAAAATAATGCCAACCCTGGTAATGTCATGAATAAAACCAAGGCCGTAGATGTCATAACCCATGCTGTATTAGCACTATTTAAGCCGTCATCGGCAAAGACCGAACCACTGAGCATCAAGGCAGTGGCAAACACTAATTGTTGGCTGTTTTTTACGATATTCAAAATTAAGCTCCTCATTCACATCAAACACGGGCGTTTTGACTTACAATTTGAAAACGATACTATGGGCTTTATTGAGGCAAATCGAGTGGAATGTTAGTGTTTTGTAAAAAAATCTAACGAATAACAGAGTTTAATACAGTGGCAGCCATTATTTTCACCAATATAGTGCATAAATATATTTAAGTGATCCATAATAACGCTGATTTTATAATTAACCCTCGAAGACCTCTTGCTCCATCCAAAAAAAGGAGGGTCACTTCCCTTTTACGCAGATATTCATTGCCAAAAAATAACGACGGCATTAATACGAAGAAAAAGCAACTCAACAGCGCTTTTGCTCAATACCATCAACAGATTTTTCAAGAGAGAAAAGAACCATGACAACAGATCCAAGTTCTTATCGTGAAAAGAAAAAAAAATACGATGGAATGTTAACAATTTATGGGCGCAAACCGGTTCTTGAAGCGTTACAAGACCCTTCCATTTCGATAGCCAAGGTTCATTTGGCACTGAGCAATAAACCAGCAAAAATTCTGGCAAACATCGAAACACTGGCTGAAAGTCAACATGTGCAGCTGAACTGGGTCGACAAACGCGTTTTATCAAGAATATCGAGAAACAGCAAACAAGACCAAGGAGTGGCAGCGGACCTAACATTATCGAACTACTTTACCATTGAGGATTTTTTCAACCAATACGAAAACACTGCAAGCGATCGCTTTTTAGTCCTTGATGCAGTGACTAATCCACAAAACGTCGGCTTGATTATTCGCTCGGCAGCGGCAGCGGGAATCACCGCAGTGATCATTCCCAAACAAGGGACTGCAGAATTAGGCCCGCTGGTCATTAAAGCCAGTGCCGGAACGATATTCAAATGCCCTATTATTCGTTGCGAATCAATATGTGATGGCTTAAAGATCATCTCTGATAACAATATTGCTATTGCCACTCTCGAAGCAAAAAATAATGGCCACAATGAAGATAATATTATTGCCTACCATGAGATCAAAAAATACTGCACGCAGGCTACCGCATTCGTACTTGGTAATGAAACAGATGGGGTCAGTAATACAGCGAGAATAAACGCCAAATTTAGCGTTTATATTCCTATGAGTAATGGCGTTGAATCTCTCAATGTAGCGATTACTGCGGCACTCATTGCCTTTGCTTAACCGCTAACGAGCAAGATGTGCCATACAGGCCTCTAAGCCATTCACCGTCATTGGGAACATATTGCCCTCAAACAGCTCTTCGACAATACGCGTTGACTGAGAATACTGCCATTCACTTTGATTGATCGGATTGATCCATGCGACTTGGGGATAATTACCAAGCACGCGGCGCATCCAAACTTCGCCAGATTCTTTATTCCAATGTTCAACACTGCCGCCATCAGAAATAATTTCGTAGGGTGACATCGCGGCGTCACCGACAAATATCACTTTATAGTCGTGTGCGTATTTATTAAGGATGTCGACCGTTGAGGTCGACTCGTTCATTCTACGCCGATTGTCTTTCCAGACTGATTCGTAAATGAAATTATGAAAGTAAAAAAATTCTAAATGCTTGAACTCAGACCGCACAGCTGAAAACAGTTGCTCGCAAGCCGCGACGTGGTAATCCATCGATCCGCCAATATCAAAGAATATGAGAACTTTCACGGCATTGTGGCGCTCAGGAACCATTTTTATATCAAGCATTCCCGCATTTCTTGCCGTAGAACTAATCGTGTCATCGAGATCTAATAGATCCTCTGCCCCAGCCCGTGCAAATTTACGCAATCGACGCAGTGCCAGTTGAATATTACGCGTTCCTAGAGCACTGTCGCCATCAAGATTTTTGTAGTCTCTTTTTTCCCAAACCTTTACTGCTTTGTTGTTTTTACCTTCACCGCCAACACGAATACCCTCAGGGTGATAGCCGTTATTACCAAAGGGCGAAGTGCCGCCTGTACCAATCCATTTGTTGCCGCCTTCATGCCTTTCATCTTGCTCAGCTAACCGCTCTTTAAATTGCTCAATTAACTGCTCTAGATTATCAAATGTCTGCAGTTTATCTAATTCTTCTTGGCTAAGCTCTTTATGAAATGCGTCTCGAACCCAATCATCTGGAATTAACGCCTCTAACATGCCTTCCATTGATTCAAGACCATTAAAAAAAGCGTCAATCGCACGATCGAATTTATCGAAATGCTTTTCATCTTTAACTAAAATTAAACGGGACAAATGATAAAATCTTTCTTGGTCAGCAAACACTAACGTTTCATCAAGAGCCTGTAACAGGTCAAGAAACTCACCAATAGTGACGGGCACGCCATAACGACGCAAAGTATCGAAGAAATTCAGTAGCATCTAACAATCGCCTTTTACATTACTGTATTTAACGTGAACTTTCACGGCGATGCATAAATGCTAAGCGTTCAAGCAGTTGCACATCTTGCTCATTCTTGATTAAGGCACCGTACAGCGGCGGTATGGCTTTTGATTGATCGCGTTGCTTTAAAATATCATCAGGCACATCGTCAGACATTAATAACTTTAACCAATCAATCAACTCAGACGTTGATGGACGCTTCTTTAGTCCCGGCATATCTCTTAGCTCAAAAAAGATTTCCAACGCTTGCTCAACCAAGGTTTTTTGTATATTAGGATAATGAACATCAATGATTGATTTCATTGTCGTTCGGTCTGGAAAGTTAATAAAATGAAAAAAGCATCGTCTTAAAAATGCATCGGGCAACTCTTTTTCATTGTTACTGGTGATAATAATCACTGGGCGATTAATTGCCTTAATTGTCTCGCCTGTCTCATAAACAAAAAACTCCATCTTATCGAGCTCTTGTAGAAGGTCATTTGGGAATTCAATGTCGGCTTTATCGATTTCATCGATTAACAAGACGACTCGCTCCTCAGCGGTAAATGATTCCCAAAGTTTGCCCTTTTTAATATAGTTTGCAACATCGGCAACTTTATTATCGCCTAATTGAGAATCGCGTAATCGAGAAACCGCATCATATTCGTAGAGGCCTTGATGCGCTTTGGTCGTTGATTTTATATGCCATTGAAATAGCCTCATGCCTGTAGACTCAGCGATTTGCTCGGCTAACATGGTTTTTCCTGTGCCTGGCTCTCCTTTAATAAGCAACGGTTTTTCCAAGGCAATCGCAGCGTTAACGGACATTGCAAGATCATCACTAGCAATATATTTGGAGGTGCTTTTAAAAGTTGTCACAATAATTCATCCACTAAGTTTAAATTATGTCGAAGAGCCGCAAAAGTTGATTATTTGACGGCTTAAGAGTTCAGTTCACGTTAAGTAATTAACTTATCAGCTGGAGGAAAACCTTCAATTGCAAAATAGATCTGCGCTGTGGATGCATGAACTAAAAAGCCATCGAAGAATTAAGCCCCCATCGATTTTATCGCAGCAAGTAGTCAGACGTTACAATGAGTAACGGCTATCATATTTAGAATATCAATCGTATAGTACTACTGGCTTTTCACCCTAACTTTTGTCATTGCGGTCCGTTCTGTCGCTATTAGCACCGCTACTGTCTTGTTGACTGATGTCAAAATCACGGTTAATACGTTCATCCTCAGGGGGCGACGAATAATTAGCGGTGTCTGAATTCACATTACTAGCTGCCAAATCTTGATCTTTCACCTCCAATAAACCTTTATCCTCTTTGTCTACTGTGGATGGGATAACTGATGATGAAAAATAGCGACGATACAACAGCAACAAGCTAGCTATTAAACCGGCATTGGCGAGCGTTAAAAAGAAAAACAACCACATGTTTTTTGAAAATAAAACCTTTTCATCACCGCTCGTCTCTGCCTCTGCCTCTGCCTCTGCCTCTGCCTCTGCCTCTGTCTCTGTCTCTG
>DDED01000161.1 GCA_002336035.1 Cellvibrionales bacterium UBA1963 | reverse complement strand
GTTTTTTTATATCTAATTAACGTAGAGTGACGTGTTAGGACCTATTCTAAAAGTTATATCTTGCTTGGATACCCCAGTTTTTAGTCCTTTGTAGAAAGCCAAATTTAGTCACGGTGCCAAATTGCGATGACGCTAATGGAACATCATTAGCATAAGAGATAATTTTTTCATCTGTTATGTTGCGCCCAATTAAGCTCAAGTTTAGTCGACCATCGGGTGATGTTATGCCAAACCGCACGTTATAGATTTGATAGCCATCTTGCTTGACTGATTCATCGAGATTTTGAGTAGGGTGATAACTATCAGTGAAGTTCATATCGATTGAAGCACGAAAAAGTGTTCCATCATCAATCTCATTTTCATACATAAGTGATATAGAACCAGAAAAATTTGCTACGTATTGATTCGTCTTCCCCGTCATGTCTGCTAGATAACTATCGCCACGTCCTAGACCGCTCACTTGTTTGCAATTCCCATTAACCAAGGTGCGAATAGTCGTGTCATCCGCTGCATAAGGGCTTAGAGCGCCTGTATAATCAGGGTAATCTTCTTCATATTGTGCGCTGCCGGCTAGAGGTACATTCGGATCACTGACATGGTAGCCATCAGACCCAGGCAGCAATTCTTCTATGTAGTCGCCATTAGACGATGAGCCGTTGGCTATTTTCAGCCGATCATCGGCGGTACATACACCTTCTTGATAATCTTTAAATTCGAAATCCAACCATGCCAGACTGGCCGTTAACATGAAGTTTTCACTTAAAGCAAGTCGACCATCAATTTCTACACCTTGTGCAATGGCTTCAGCGGCGTTACTGACATTAAAACCTACACCGCCATCAAAAACACTGACCTGAAGATTTTTTATTTCATTATGAAAATACGATATATTCACTTCAGCAGCGTCACTAATTGAAGCTTTAATTCCGATCTCATGAGCAATCGATTCTTCATCATCAAACTCAAAAGTACCTGGCACAAAGCCGCCAGGAGCCCATGTGGGTTGATAATATTCTCGGTTATTGTCAATAACGTATTGTTTGGAGGTTGGGTTATTTGATCGAACATCAAAACCGCCTGATTTAAAACCTCGCACACGAGAAGCATACCCCATGATATCTTCATTGATGTCCCACTCAAGAATCAAGGCATAAGATGTATTCCAAACCTCTCTATCACCAGATTGTCTATGTGGCGATACATTAAGAGCAAGGTTTAGGGCCGTCGTTATGACGTTTTGAAAGTAAAATTGATCATCGCAATCGTTATGAGGGCGTGCATAAGAAATGCCAGTCCCAGCGTTATCCTCAGCTGAATTATGCGCTGCACTGTCACAATCATCATAACTTAAGTTGTATGTAGCTGCTTCGATTTCAGCTGGCGTAGCAGTTTCTTGATCGACGCCAATGATCTGTGAAAGAGTGCCGTTTTCATCTCTAAAAATAAGAGGTTGCGTAGGACTTTCAACCGTTACAGAGCCGGTTGGTAAATTAAATGTTTGCGATAAAAACGAAGGGTGAACCTTATCTGGCGCTTCAAGACTGCTTGTTTTATCGATTTTTGTAAAGGTTAATTCTCGTTCTGCCGATTTTTTTGTTTTAGATCGGCGAACCCCTGCGATAGCACGAAAGTCCTCTCGAAAGTTAATGGTAAACTGGGTAAATGCTGAAAAAAGCTCAGAGTCTTGATTAAAGCTTCTCGGTCCAGAAATGTTACTTAGGTAGCCCGCAAAGTCATCGCTGGCTTGAATCGTTCCCAGAAGCTCAGTCAGTGCCGAGTTTGGTTCAGTGACTAGCGCATCATTAAAAAGCAGTTCGTCTTTCTGGTAGTAAATTCCTGCAATAACATCTATAAAATTATCGCCGCTGGTTGTAAGGCGAAACTCTTGGGAGGTTTGGCTGTAATCCTCATCTGATTCATATTGTATTAATGTAGCGCCAGAGAAATCACAATCACATGCATCATTGTAATTATAGCCTAAGTAGCCGCTGATTGATTTTAGTTCGATATCATTTATATTGAAATTAAGTGTTAATGTGGCACTCTCAGTTTCATTAAAACTGTAGTCATTATTCGCATAACGCTTATCAAAGCTATTAGCGTTGATTACTTGTTGATTATTAGAGCTTGTAAATCCACCGAGTATTTCTCCTAGTGTTTGCCCCGTCACACTGACTTTGTCTGTGTAATTGTTTTTAGCGGTAGCACTCTGAGATCCGTTATCATCAAAAATCAGAATTTGTCGCCCTTTTACATCAAACGTTGATTTTTCGAGTAGTAAGCTAGCATCAAAAAAATCGATATCTTCAGGGATGAAGCGAAAGTGTAAACGAGAGGTTAAATAGTCTCGCTGAGGCTCATCACGTTGGGTAGTGGCATTGTAAAGATACCCGCCTAAATCATACTGTCTGATGGATAGACGAGCAGCTAAGCTGTCAGTAATTGGGCCTGAAATGACACCGGTTATCTCCGTCTCATTGTGTTGGCCCGATAAGCCTGCAATAAACCCTTCAAATTCATCGGTAGGCTTGGCTGCAGCCATACTGACGGCACCGCCAATACTGTTGTTGCCAAAAAGGGTAACCTGAGGGCCGCGCAAGACTTCAACCCGTTCCATATCAAAAATGGGCGCTCGTGCTAGCTGCGCGCGCCCATAGTAAATTCCGTCGCGGTACATACCAACCGACTGTTCGAAACCTTGGTTGATGCCAGAGCCAACGCCACGTATGTAAATTGTGGTACCAATGCCCGTTTCAGACATAACGAAGTTCGGTACATAGGCTGTAATTTCCTCTAAGCGCGCGATACCAAAGTCGCTGAGTTTTTCGCCACTGAGTGCGGTAACCGAAACTGAAACATCCTGTAAGCTTTCGGCGCGTTTTTGAGCGGTGACGATAATCTCTTCAAGTTTTTGGCTGCTAGCTAATGGGCTCAAAAGCACTGAACAACCCAGAAGCACAGCCCTGATAGAGTTCAATAGTTTA
>DDED01000112.1:15828-19055 GCA_002336035.1 Cellvibrionales bacterium UBA1963 | reverse complement strand
TTGAGGACTACGTCGCCACACATTACGCTTAATCCTGCTAAGTTGTGAGTGGTCGCAGTGAATAAATAATCAAAGTTATTCATTCTCAGTCATTAGCTTACGTTGATCACTGTTGTTGGTCGCAGAGTGAGTGGTTATCTGTTGACGTTATTTTTTCTTGTTGTTATTGCCAGTCGTTTTTAAAGCATTGAATTTATTGTATATTTTAGTTTTTCTTGGTTTGCGGTGGCAAGGTATAGTCTCTATAATCCGCGTCTAAACGCCATATCAGCTGCGCATTAAAGCAGTATGTCGGCATGATTATCTTAAATTATTGTATTTATTAAAGAAATTGGAGTTTTTTTATGGGCGTAGAACGTACTTTTTCAATTGTAAAACCAAATGCCGTCGCGAAAAATGCGATTGGCGAAATTTATGCCCGTTTTGAGAAGGCTGGTCTGACGATTATTGCTTCAAAAATGGTTCATTTAAGTGCCGAAAAAGCCGGCGGCTTTTATTCTGAGCACGAAGGAAGGCCTTTCTATAGCGATTTGGTCAGTTTTATGAGTTCAGGACCTGTAATGCTGCAAGTTTTTGAGGGTGAAAACGCCATTTTATTGAATCGTGAAATTATGGGTGCGACCAATCCACAAGAGGCAGCCGCTGGAACGATTCGTGCTGACTTTGCTGATTCTATCGATGCCAACGCTGTTCATGGTTCCGATTCCCGCGAGTCTGCTGCCCGAGAAATCGCTTACTTTTTTAGTGATGAAGAAATTTGTCCTCGCTGAAGACTGTTGAACCCACTCAAACCATTGACACGCTATGACGACAGAATCTGCTAACAATACGACTAAGCACAATTTATTGGGGATGACTCAGGCTCGCTTGACGGACTTTTTGTTATCGATTGGTGAAAAGCCCTTTCGTGCAAAACAAATCATGAAATGGATTCATCACTGCGGTGTTGATGATTTTGCATTGATGACTGACCTCAGCAAAGCGCTTAGAGAAAAGTTGGGTTCGATTGCACAGATCACACCACCCGAAATTGTTAGCCAGCAAGATTCAACTGACGGGACCCGCAAGTGGGTGCTAAAAGTGACCAGCGGCAGCTGTGTCGAGGCGGTTTACATACCTGAAAAAGGACGCGGTACGTTATGTGTTTCGTCACAAGTTGGCTGCAGCCTAGATTGTAGTTTTTGCTCAACCGGCAAGCAAGGCTTTCAGCGCGACCTGACAGCGGCTGAAATTATTGGCCAGGTTTGGTTGGCCATAAAGTCGTTTGAAGGGTTTAAATCTCACCAGAAAGTAGATAAAAAGACCGGACAAATTGATAGTAGCGATAAGTTGAAAGTGACGAATGTAGTGATGATGGGTATGGGTGAACCCCTGTTAAATTTTGACAACGTAGTTGACGGCATGAACCTTATGATGGATGACTTAGCCTACGGTTTATCCAAGCGAAGAGTAACCTTAAGTACATCAGGGGTCGTGCCTATGCTCGATAAGCTTGGCGCTGTCAGTGACTGTTCATTAGCAATATCACTTCATGCACCTAATGATGAACTTCGCAGTCAACTGGTGCCGATCAACAAAAAGTACCCAATCGCCATGTTGCTGGAATCCAGTTTACGATATATTAATGGCTTATCGGATAATAAACGAGTGATCACGATTGAATACACGTTAATTGATCATGTAAATGATTCGTTGCCTTTAGCGCATGAATTGGTTGCCTTGTTACGTGATGTCCCTTGTAAAATTAACCTTATTCCTTTTAACCCTTTTCCGCTTTCAGACTATAAGCGACCCAGTAATAATCGAGTAAAAGCCTTTCAGCGGGTATTAAACGGGGCGGGCTTCATTGCTCCTGTTCGAACTACTCGAGGAGACGATATCGATGCTGCCTGTGGGCAATTAGTGGGGCAGGTGGCTGACCGGACTAAGCGCCAACAGCGTTATTTATCAAACCAAAAAAATAATGACGAGCAATCTGTCCGCATTATAAACGGCTTACACCAGTAGTTATTGAACCCTTATGAGGCATTTTGATAGGAGAACCTAAGGTGGATAGAGTCCTTAAATTAGTTGCTTTATTATTAATATTGCCATGCCTAGCTTCTTGTATTACCTCGAGCAGTGGTTCTGTTCAACCAGGAACGGTTGATCAGGTTGTTGAATCCAGAGTGTATGCGGCTAAAAAATACCTTGTAAGTAAAGATTTTGTTGCGGCCCGCCGACATTTGAAGAAAGCCTATGAGCTTTCGCCTAATTCACCTGATGTTCATGATGCGCTGGCATTAATGTTTCAATACAGTGGTGAAATGGCCATGGCTGAACAGCATTATCAGCAAGCTATTATTTTGGGGGACGGCAGTTCTCGATTGAGGAATAATTACGCCAATTATTTATATCAAGAAAACCGCTTCGATGAAGCCTTGAGCCAGCTCCAGATAATTAGTCAAGATGCTCTTTATCAGAATCGTGAATCGGCATTATTATTGAAGGGGCTATGTCAACAATCGTTATTGAGTTTTGACGAAGCTAAGGTCAGTTATCAAAAAGTGTTGTTGTTAAATGGAAATAATCGAGCCGCGTTGAGACAGCTTTCTATATTGTCATTTGATATGCAAGATGCCAGTTCTGCGTGGGCATATTTACAACGTTATAAAGATCAAGTTAGCCGCTTAGATCCTGAACTACTGTTACTGGGTTTTAACCTTGCACGCACTCTTGACTTGCCCGATGCAAAAGCCAGCTATTCAATGACTTTAAGGAATCTTTACCCAGATTCTGAGTCATATCAGCGTATGATAATGATTGATTAAATGACGATTGAGCTACCGATGGAAAATTCCTCTAATAAAATACAAGAGCGTGTTTCTTTGCTTTGTCAGGCGCGTTTAGCTGCTGATTATTCAATTCATCAGTTAGCAGAAACCACTAAGATACCCGCTCGCTATATTCAGGCCTTAGAGTCTTATGATCAAGCAAATTACCCGTCTAAATTATTTGTCATGGGTTATTTACGCAATTGCGCGAATCTTCTAAACATCGATATAGACGCCTTACTTGAAGATTACCCTCCTATTGAATCAAATAATGGTACTGTAGTGAAAGGATCTGTCGAGGTATCGCGTCTGAATCGGCGTTATTTATTTGGTTTAGACAAGCATCAAATTCGATGGTTATTCGGCTCTTTTGCAGGCACAGTGGCGGTCGTCTTCTTGGTTTTTTTTTTTTTT
>DDED01000112.1:0-15515 GCA_002336035.1 Cellvibrionales bacterium UBA1963 | reverse complement strand
CTTCTTGGTTTTTTTTTTATTGACAGACCCAAAAGAACAGGATGGTATTGGGCTCATTGATTCACGGCCACAATACTCCGTTGCCCCACTTTTCACGGACAGTGATTCGTTAATAAAGCGACCTAATGAGCCGAGTAATATGACCCTCGAAGACCAAGCGTCTAGCCCCGCTGACGTTAATGTTCATGGCGATGAATTGACAAAAAAAACCTTGATTGCTGATGAAGTGCTTTCGGATCAAGAGGCCGAATACCTTGTTGCGCATAACTCTGAGCGCGACGATAAAGCCAATCTGGCTTTGCTAGAACTGGAGTTTCAGGGCGCAAGTTGGGTTGAGCTGAGCGATGCTAAGGGCCAGCAGTTGTATCGTGATTTGGCGAAAAAGGGGTCAAAGCTAACTTTTTCTGCGCATCTGCCGATGAAATTACTATTAGGCAACGGCCCGCAAGTGAACGTATTTTTAAATAGTCAGCCTTTTGCTATTCAGGGCTATCGAGATGATAATAGCGTACGTTTGGTGATTGATGCGCTTTAGCGTTTCAAGGTTTAGTGGTAAATGAGATGAAAGCAATACAAGCTGTTCGAGGTATGAGAGACATTACGCCTGATGAGTCAGGTCGATGGTCTGCTATCGAGCGATCCATCGCGAACGTTTTTAGTCGTTATGGCTACCGTGAAATTCGTATGCCACTGGTTGAGACGACGGGGCTGTTTCATCGCTCAATTGGTGAGATCACTGACATTGTTGAGAAGGAGATGTATACCTTTCCAGATAGAAACAATGAGTCTTTGGCGTTGCGACCGGAGGGAACTGCTGGATGCGTGCGAGCGGTCATAGAGAATGGCTTACTGAATGTGCCACAAAAGCTTTGGTATTGTGGGCCAATGTTTCGTTATGAAAAGCCCCAAAAGGGCCGTCATCGGCAGTTTCATCAAGTGGGCGCCGAGGTTTTTGGTCACCCCGATGTCAACGTTGAAGCAGAAATGTTGTTGCTCAATCAACGCTTTTGGAATGACCTAGGTGTTGCAAAAAATGTTTCATTAGAGTTAAACAATATTGGCGACTCGGTCGCTAGAGCTCATTTTAGGGAAGCCTTGGTAACGTTTTTGTCTGCGCATACAAAATCTTTAGATTCTGACAGCCTGAGACGTTTAGATTCAAACCCACTTAGAATATTAGATAGTAAAAATAAAGACACCCAAAGCTTATTGAATGATGCGCCAAAAATGGCTGAATTTTTATCAACCGATTCCGTTGACCGTTTGGAGCAGTTGACCCGTATTTTACAGGGACAGGGTATTAAGGTTAAACATAACCAGCGATTGGTTAGAGGCTTAGACTATTATAATGACACGGTCTTTGAGTGGGTCAGTAACGATCTAGGTGCTCAGGGTACGGTTTGTGGCGGCGGGCGATATGATAAGTTGGTTGAGCAGTTAGGCGGCAAGCCCACACCAGCAATAGGCTTTGCTATGGGGCTAGAAAGATTATACTTATTACTTGAAGCGAATCAGTTCGCTGCTCTAAGCGATAATCACAATCCCGATGCATATTTAATTGTTGCTGCGTCTAGTTGTCAAGAATATGCATTTAACGTAGCTGAGAAAATTCGAAATGCCTTGCCTGATTTTGCTATTATGCAAAATTTAGCGGCAACTAGCATGAAAAGTCAGTTCAAGAAGGCTGATAAGAGTAACGCTAAATATGCACTAGTTATAGGTGAAGATGAGGTTGAAAAAAGAACGGTAAGCTTCAAGCATCTTGATACAGGCGAACAAGTAAGTTTTAGCACTGCTGATGAGTTAACTTCACTGATTAATTATTTAGGCACCATTAATTGAATTCGATTTATTAGGAGAAAGAGATTGGACACATATAGCGACGATGAACAAATAGAACGATTAAAGCAATGGTGGCAAGACAATGGAGTGACATTATTGGCTTCAATTGTTATTTCCCTAGCTGCTATTTTCGGTTGGCGTAATTGGCAAGATGGCCAACAAGCTAATATTGATGCAGCTTCTATAGCTTATCAGGATTTACTAGAGTCAGTTGCTGCCTTAGAAAATAATGCTGATGATATAAAAATTGCCAGTGCTATTTTCAAAGCGGAGTCGCTTAAACTTCAAAATGAAACGTCAGCATATGCACATTTTGCTGCATTCTTTAAGGCTCGCCAGGCGGTTCTTGATGAAGATTATGTCAGCGCGGAAGAAGAGTTAACTTGGGTGTTGAATCATAAGCCTAGTTTGCAATTGAAAGCTGTAGCGCAATTAAGATTGGCCAAAGTGCTCGTGGCTAAGGGTGACTCTGTAGCAGCCCTCGACTTATTGGTAGGCAGTGAAGATGGGATTATGGAATATGCAAAAGCTGAATTAAAAGGTGACATCTTACTAAATGATAAAGATTTTGTAGCAGCAGTTGACGCTTATGAGCAGGCGCAGACATTAGCAAGCGCTTTGCAGATAAGGTCATCTCAAACGTTAGATCTAAAGTTAAATCATGCCAGAAGTTTTTTGTAAACCCACATTAATCAGCTTTTAAATTATCTTGAGGGAAGTCCGTTTGTTAAAATCAATTCGTTATTTTATCAGTGGTAGAGTTAGCTTTCTGTTCAGCGCTTTGGCTTTATGTTTGCTGGTTGCTTGTGGTGGGCAAAAAGATGATTTGGACGACACGAATAAGCCGCGCCCTTTGGTTAGCTTCAACGAGAAAGTCGTTATAGAGAAGATCTGGACGGCCAAGTTAGGCTCTGGACAAGGTGGCCTCTACCATCGGTTGACGCTTGCTGACGACGAGGAAAGTATTTATGTCGCAGAAGTCGACGGCCTCGTTGCGCGTTACAACCTCGAAGGGGATCTTCTTTGGCGGAGCAAATTTTCAGCATTGGCTGCGGGTGTAGGTGTTGGTCATGGTGTCGTAACGGTGGCAGATATTGATGGTGCTGTTATTGCTATTAATGCTGAAAATGGTGACGAATTATGGCGGGTTGACGTTGAAAGTGAGGTTCTTGCAGCGCCTCAAGTTGGCAGTGACACCGTAGTCGTTCAGGCCTATGACGGCCGAGTTATTGGCCTTGATAAAGAAAGCGGTGTTCAGCGCTGGGTCTATTCAATTGATCCGCCAGTGCTTACGCTTCGAGGCACAGCAACACCCGTTGTTGAAGCCGGTGTGATCTATACTGGATTTTCGAATGGTAAGCTAACCGCAATTGATATTAAAAATGGCAATCTACTTTGGGGCAAGCTGATTGCCATTGCGAAGGGTCAGGCCGAGCTGGATCGCATCATTGATGTCGATGCTTCGCCGTTGATCGTTGACAATAAAGTCTATGCGGCAAGTTATAACGGTTATCTTTTTGCGTTTTTAAAATCAACCGGTAGACCATTATGGCGATTTGAGATGTCTACATACCGTGAACTTGCTGAGGGCTTTCAGAATGTTTATGCCGTCAATGATAAAGGTCATGTGTTTGCTGTTGATGCTGAAGATGGCGAGCTAAAATGGGAGCAAACGGCTTTTGTTAACCGTCAGCTAAGTGCACCTATTGTGTTTGCAGGTTTTCTTTTGGTGGCTGATAATGAAGGTTTTCTGCATGTGATGTCGCAACTTGACGGCAGTATTGTTGGTCGTGAGAGGATATCTCGTGTCGGTGTTAGAGTGCCGATGATCAGCATTGACCAAACGTTGTATGTCTATTCTGATACGGGCAAATTATCTGCTCTTAAATTAAATAATCTTTAGTGACATTCACGCGCAATTTCAGAACTGCGCAGCTATTTCTGATTAGGCAGCTTAATCTATGTTACCCGTAATCGCACTTGTTGGTCGACCGAATGTTGGTAAGTCAACTTTATTTAATCGTTTGACTCGAAGTCGTGATGCTCTTGTGGCCGATTACGAAGGCTTGACCCGTGATCGTAAATACGGGGAAGCGATCGTTGACGAGCTCCGCTTTATTGTCATTGATACTGGCGGCTTGAGCGGTCTTGAAGAGGGTATTGACGGTGCTATGGCTCAGCAATCGTTGGCTGCTATAGAGGAGGCCGATGAAGTGGTCTTGTTGGTTGATGCAAAAGCGGGGCTGATGCCAGCTGATGAAGCCATTGCTAAAGAGATTCGTCAACGCGGCAAGCCATTTTCGTTAGTGGCCAATAAAATTGATGGTATGGATGAAACTACAGCCGGTGAGTTTTATGCCTTAGGCGTAGATCGTGTCTTTCCTGTAACGGCCACTCATGGCCGAGGCGTGAAGCAATTAGTTGACTCGCTTGCTGAAAGATTTCCTGAGTACGAGCACTCAATCAATCTGGCGAAATCGAAGAGTACAAGAATTGCTATTGTGGGTCGTCCTAATGTTGGTAAATCGACACTAGTGAATAGAATGCTTGGCGAGGATCGAGTGGTCGTGTTTGATCACCCGGGTACGACGCGTGATAGCATATATATCGATTACGAAAGGGTCGATAAAAATGGTGAGTCAAGCCCTTATATGCTGATTGATACTGCAGGCGTTCGGCGACGAAAAAATGTTGCCGAGGCAATTGAAAAGTTTTCAATTTTAAAAACCTTACAGGCTATTTCGGACGCACAGGTAACGGTACTTGTGGTTGATGCTAGCGAAGGTTTAGTTGACCAAGACCTGCATGTGATGAGCCATATTGTTAATGCAGGTCGTGCACTAGTTATTGCAATTAATAAATGGGATGGCCTCGACAACGACTATAAGAAAGGGATTAAAGAAGTCTTAGAGCGCCGTTTGGCCTTTAATGATTTTGCTGAGATTAGATTTATTTCAGCCTTGCATGGCACCGGTGTTGGTGAGCTTTATCAGTCAGTTGATACGGCTTATCAAGCAGCTACTCAAAAATTATCGACTAATGAATTAACCAAGATTTTAGAAAAAGCTGTGTTTGATCATGCGCCCCCGTTAGTAGCCGGTCGGAGAATAAAGTTACGTTATGCGCATGCAGGGGGGCAGAATCCACCGATTATTATAATTCATGGCAACCAAACTGACGCGGTGCCTAAACACTACACACGTTATTTAGAAAAAACATTTCGTAAGACCTTAAATCTTTTTGGCACGCCGATTCGGGTTGAATACCGCACTGGTGACAACCCTTACGCGGGTAAAAAGAATAAGTTAACCGCCAGGCAGGTGAGTAAGCGTCGTCGAATGATCAAGCATATTGGTAAGAAAAAATAACAGGGTCTATATTTTAGGCAAAAATATCAGTAGGCCAATTATAAATGCGGTAAAACTGCTGATTAAAACCGCCCCGGCAGCAATATCTTTAGTCTTTTTTATGCCTGCTGATAGCTCGCTATTTACCTCGTCCGCTAGTGCCTCGATTGCACTATTAAATGTTTCGCTGACCCAGACAAGCCCAATGGCAAATATGAGCAAGCTAAGCTCAGTTGCCGTCAGATCGAACTGGCTGGCAGTGACAACGACTATGACTGTTGCGACGATATGAAGCCATGCATTATGCTCCTCTTTAGCCACAACAATAATGCCGTTAACCGCGTCTTTTAGGCTTTTTATTCTAGCTGAAGCGCTAAATGCTTGTGGCTTTTTTTTCATTATATATTCCGCCTTTATATAGTCCGTTGTATCGATGCATAATAGGTTAAAAGCGCCAATTATAGTTGGTTATGATTCTTTCGTCATTGCAGATACTGCTGTCCCATGTCAATCTTGCAGTGTAAAGAAATGACTGATTTACTCAAGGGGATAGACGTTGAGGTTACGCAAGAAAATACTGGATTTTGTTGCTGTAAAATCGATCAGCTCTCAATCTACGTGCTCGCGACCCAACAACGTGTTCACGGCTTTTTTTTTGGTTAAAGAGGGGGCTGATTTTATCGGTGCTTTTATTCATCTTTACTTTAAGCTTGGGTTTAAACGCACAGCATTCATTGATAATGGTTCTCAAGACGAAGCTCTTGAAACTGCATCAGAATTCGAAAAAGTGCACGTTATAAAATCAGATTTGCCCTATAGGAATTTTAAATTCCGCTCAAGGTTTTTGGCGTTGGTCGGGCATGCAATTTCGGAGAAACACTGTTTCAAGCAGTGCATTGAGTACGTCGGCTATTCAAAAGGCATGGGTGCAGACACTGATTGTTCGATGATGCCAATAAATAGCAGAGCATTTTTAGACTGTAATCAACTCATTAGAGAAAAGGTTGTGTGTTTTTCTAATCAGTCCGTTACTTTTCATAATCGTTTTCATAATTGTTGATAATTTAAAAACAGGTATTAATTATGGGTCCACTATCAGGTGTTCGCGTTATCGAAGTTGCAGGGATTGGTCCAGCTCCGTTTGCTTGTATGCTGCTTGCAGACATGGGTGCAGAAGTGATTCGTATTGATCGAGCCAGTGGGGGAGTAGCTTTTGGTGCCAATCCAGCAGATTTAATGAATCGTGGACGTCAGTCTGTGATATTGAATTTAAAATCAGAGGCGGGTATTGATGCGGCAAAAAAATTAATTGATTCAGCGCATGTTGTGATAGAAGGTTTTCGACCCGGTGTCATGGAGAAGTTGGGCTTAGGGCCAGAGGTATTTTCCGCTAGCAATTCTAAGCTGGTTTATGGTCGAATGACTGGTTGGGGTCAACAGGGTCCCTTGTCGCAAGCAGCCGGCCATGACATTAATTATATAGCGCTAACGGGCGCTTTGGATGCAATTGGCACTGGCAGCTCAGGCCCTATTCCGCCACTCAATTTATTAGGTGATTTTGGCGGTGGTTCACTGTATTTAGTGGTTGGTATTTTGGCCGCATTGCATGCAGTAAAAACCTCTGGGGAAGGTCAGGTGGTCGATGCAGCCATTGTTGACGGAACGGCTTCATTGATGTCCTTTTTGCATAGCTGCCGGGCTGTAGGGTTTTGGAGTGATGAACGAGAATCGAACATGTTGGATGGCGGCGCATATTTTTACGGCGTTTATCGTTGTTCTGACGACTTGTATATTTCTATTGGTTCAATCGAACCGCAGTTCTATGCATTGCTCATTGAGAAAATGGGTTTATCACCTGAGCAATTGCCCATCGAAGCCCAATTAGACAAGGCTCGTTGGCCGGCCTTGAAGGTTCTGTTGGCGGAGCAATTCCTGACGAAAACACGAGCCCAGTGGTGCGATATAATGGAGGGTAGCGATGTTTGTTTTGCGCCCGTTTTAACCGCGGCGGAGGCAGTGAAACACCCACACAATGTTGAGCGCGAAGGCTACATTGAACGTGACGGTGTCATCCACTCTGCACCAGCGCCACGATTTAGCAAAACGCCGAGTCAGTTAGCCCCAGCACCGGTGGCCATTGGTCAGCATACTGAACAAATACTAACAAGTTTAGGCCTCTCTAAAGAGAGTATTCAAGCTATGTTGGATGCTGGCGATGCCAGTAGTGTTCAATAACCATTTCGGACCCCTCTCATAAAAAGAGTATCTTCATGAATACAGCTGATTTATTTGACCAACTCGTGCGAAAAAGACGATCGGTACGTGCTTTTAAGAAACAGGCTCTCGATGACGAGACCTTGCGTTCAATTTTCACTACAGCCTTGGGTGCGCCCTCTAACTGTAACACACAGCCGTGGCTATCAGCCGTGGTCTCGGGTGACCTGATCGAAGCATTACGTAAGCAAATCCCTGCAGCTGTGATGCAAGGTGAGATGAGCATGGATTTCCCGTACGCAGGTAAATACGATGGTATTTACCGTGATCGCCAGATCGCCGCGGCCAATTCATTGTACAGCGCCGTGGGCGTTGCGCGAGAAGATAAGCCCGGTAGAGATGTGCAGTTTTTTAAGAACTTCACTTTTTTTGATGCGCCGCATGTGGTGTTTCTTTTTCTACCAGCCTGCTTTGTGACGGAAGACAATACAGGGGTTCGAGAAGCAGCCGATCTTGGAATGTATGCACAGACGCTAATGTTGTCAATGACCGCCCATGGTGTCGGTAGCTGCCCACAAACCGCATTGAGCTTTATAGCTGACCGACTTCGAGAAACGCTCAATATCAGTGAAGACTATAAATTGATGTTTGGTATCTCTTTTGGTTATCCTGATGAGGAGCATGCCTCATCAGCGGCACTGACCGAGCGAGCGGAGCTTGATACCTTGGTCCGATTTTACTCTTAAAGCATTAAGTGACTGGTTAAAAAAGTTTTAAAAACAAATAGTAATATTTAAAATAAACATTTACACATCATTGCGCGTTAGAATTCACGAATTACATATTTAGAGGTGAAACTATGTCATTAGAAAACGGGTCAGCAACTGGCCAACAAGTCGAGGTGTTAAGTCAGAAATTCACTCTCGGCTTCACTTATACTCGATCAACGGGGCCAATTGTTGGGCGATTTTTAAGCTCACTCCGAGATGGCAAAATGGTTGGGGTTAAAGGTTCTGATGGGCGAGTAATTGTTCCGCCGGTGGAATATGATCCAGTAACGGCTGAAGCGCTCATTGAATTTGTCGATGTGGCAGATACAGGCGAAGTGGTTAATTGGTGTTGGGTCGCTAAACCTACCGAGCATCACCCGTTAAGTCATCCCTTTGCTTGGGGTATGATCAAGCTTGACGGTGCTGATACACCAATATTACATGCGATTGATACGCAAGGTGATGCCAGTCAAATGAAAACTGGTATGAAGGTGAGAGTTCGCTGGATTGATCAGGCTCAGGGCAATATAAAAGATATCGTCTGTTTTGAACCCGGTGATAGCAGTTCGGGTAACATACCTCGGCATGATTTCGAAGAGCCTGTGGTTATGATGGATGCCCCTACTTATTTAGATTACAACTACACAGCGGGAAATGCCACAGCACGTTACTTACACCAGATTCGCAAAGGTAAGATCGTTGGCCAAAAAGCTCCCGGCGGTGAATTTGTTTATGTTCCTCCTAGAGGTTCTTGCCCTGCTACTGGCGTGGCAACGACTGAGGAAGTTGAATGTGCGGATGTAGCGACCGTTGAATCATTTACTATTGTTCATATACCCATTCCGGGTAACCCTATAAAGCCACCCTACGTGGTTGCTAATTTGCTTGCAGATGGTGCTGATGTTTCGTTTATTCATCTATTGAGTGAAGTTGATAACGACGCTGTGGAAATAGGTATGCGAGTTAAAGCGGTTTGGAAGCCAGAAGAGGAATGGGGTTATGCCATGGATAATATTCGCTTTTGGAAACCGTTAGATACTGAATCAGATAAGGGAGGACAATAAGATGCAAGACGTTGCGATTGTTTCCTTTGTACAAAGTGATTGCGTGCGCTATGCAGGTGCGCAAAATGAAGTTGAATTAATTATGCCTGTGGTGCAAGCGGCATTAAAAGAAGCGGGTTTAAGTAGCGTACAAGACGTTGATTTCACTTGCTCAGGGAGTTGTGATTATCAGCAGGGAGCTGCTTTTGCTTTTGTTGCCGGCGTTGATGCCTTAGGCGCAGTGCCTCCAATAAAAGAGTCTCACGTTGAAATGGATGCGGCTTGGGCGCTCTATGAGTCTTGGTTAAAGATTCAAATGGGCCAGGCCGAAAGTGCCTTGATCTATGGTTTTGGTAAATCCTCACCGGGCGAGTTGAGTAATGTTCTGTCATTGCAACTTGACCCCTATTATTTGGCACCGTTAGGTGTCGACACCATTAGTTTAGCGGCTATGCAAGCACGTAGCTTGCTGGAAGCGGGAGAGGTCAGTGAGGCTGATTTAGCTGAAGTGGTGGTCAATTCTCGTGCTAATGCCAAGAATAACCCGCACGCACAATTGAGTGGCGATTTTACTGTCGACCAACTGCTGGCTGAACCGGAAATGGTATCGCCGCTTCGCAAGCATGACTGTTGTCCGATTTCAGACGGGGCTGCAGCGATGGTCATCTGTACCGTTGAAAAAGCTAAAGCAATGGGTAAACCCTATGCAGTGATTAAAGGCATTGACCATCGTATCGAAACGCATCATGTCACCTTGCGTGATTTAAGTCGCTCGCCGTCGGTTGAAATTGCCGCAGAAAAAGCGGGCGTACATGATGCGCCAGTTGATGTAGCAGAAATCTACGCGCCTTTTAGTCACCAAGAAATTATTGTAAAACGCGCTCTAGGTCTCGATGATTCGGTTGTAATTAATCCCTCAGGGGGCGTCCTGGCGGGTCATCTATTTATGGCTTCTGGTTTGTCACGCGTTGGCGAGGTAGCTAAACGTATAATTGCAGGGGAATACAAGCGCGGCGTTGCGCACGCAACTAGCGGTCCTTGCTTACAACAAAATATGATTTTGGTTTTGGAGAGTATGTAATGGCTGAATTAGCAGCAGTAGTTGGGATTGGACAAACTAAATACCAAACCAAACGGATTGATGTATCAATCGCCGGTTTAGTAAGAGAGGCGGCTATGAACGCACTTAATGATGCGGGTTTAGTTTGGGATGATATTGATGCCGTCATTCTTGGAAAAGCACCGGATATGTTTGAGGGCGTCGTTATGCCTGAATTATATCTGACTGATGCATTAGGTTGTAATGGTAAGCCGATGATTCGTGTTCATACAGCCGGTTCTGTTGGCGGTTCGACAGCAATCGTTGCGGCTTCTCACGTGCAAAGTGGGGTGTTTAAGCGAGTATTAACGGTTACTTTTGAAAAACAATCAGAATCAAATGCGATGTGGGCTCTGTCCAATCCTCAACCTTTTTCACCGCATTTAAATGCAGGTGCGGGCGGTTATTTTGCGCCGATTATCCGTGAATACATTCGTCGTTCAAATGCGCCTTATGATGCTGGCATTAAAGTTGCGGTCAAAGATCGTCTGCATGCTTTAAAAAATCCTCTCGCGCATCTGCAGTTAAAAGACATTAGCATGGAAATGGTTGAAGCCTCACCTATGTTATGGGATCCGCTCCGCTTTTTAGAGTCTTGCCCTTCTTCTGATGGTGCTTGCGCGATGGTCATTGCGCATGAAGACCTAGTTGATGAATCGCCCGGTAAGCCTGCTTGGATCCAAGGCGCAGCGATGCGCTCGGAGCCAACTATGTATGCTGGTCGTGAGCAAGTGAGTCCGCATGCAGGTCGCGATTGTGCGAAAGATGTTTATGCACAGGCCGGCATCACGGACCCTCGAAAAGATTTTGACTGTGCAGAAGTCTATGTGCCATTTTCTTGGTATGAGCCCATGTGGTTAGAGAACCTTGGCTTTGCGGAACCGGGTAAAGGTTGGGAGTTGACCATGAGTGGCGCCACGTCATTAGATGAAGGTGGTGATATACCCTGGAACTGTTCTGGCGGTGTGCTCTCATCAAATGCGATTGGTGCTTCTGGGATGATTCGTTTTGCTGAAGCTGCTCGTCAGGTCAGAGGAAGTGCAGAGGATCATCAGGTTGAAGGCGCTAAGAAAGCCTTGGGCCATGCTTATGGTGGCGGCGCGCAGTTTTACGCCATGTGGGTTGTTGGTTCTGAAAAGCATTAAGCACGGCTGTTAATTATAGAATCGCAATTAAAAAAGCCTCAAGTTAAGATAACTTGAGGCTTTTTTTTGATTTAAAATTCTGGCTTATACCAAATGGGAGAAGTGTAAGCACGGTCTTGAATTTCACGCGGAGTTTTTGGGGTGTTCTGATAACCAAACTTTTCTTTGTCGTATTCTGTCCATC
Organism: Cellvibrionales bacterium UBA1963; assembly: GCA_002336035.1. Lineage (GTDB taxonomy): Bacteria > Pseudomonadota > Gammaproteobacteria > Pseudomonadales > UBA7434 > UBA7434. Next base: position 3,871 of record DDED01000112.1, on the reverse strand, counting down.
TTGGGGTTGGAATCTCTAGCACCCGAGCATAGTAAAAAGCCGCTTCAGTATGGTCGAAGTCTGGGTCTTCCCACACCGTTGCGAGTTGAGCATCACCCACTGTATTGATGTAATTAGGAGGATTAAAGCTCACAGTAGATTTCACTGGCCTTACTGAACCATTTCGACGTATCTTTCGATCTCTGGATACGGCAACGTTATAGACTTTTTCATGCAGTTTACCATGTTCATCTTGCCAGCCTTTGACAATTTGAATGCGATCCAGGTTAGCCCCGTTAATGTCTTTAATGGCGGTGACTAAGAATCGTGGTTTTTGCGTTGATGATTGGTAGTTGAGTTCGCCGCCCATTGGTACACCGCCGGCATAACCGATACGTGCGCTGTCAGGTTTAAACGCATCATTATCTTGATAGTGCCAGCCCGCAAAAAATCGAACTGACATTCTTGGTCCCGTTGTTGCGTAAACCTCTTTTCGTTTCATTGCAGCAAATAAGCTCTCTCGGGTATTGTCAACGGCCCACACGGCGGCATAACCTGCGGCCACTTGCTCCCAAGCGAAAGTGGCTTCTTTCGATGGATTTTCAGAGGGGAAAAATATTCCTTTTGAGCGCTCATTACCTGGTTCAAGTGCAGAGACTTTGCCCCAATAGTTATTTTCTTCAGCGGTTGCCAGCGAAGTGTGTGCATCCGTGCTGCCAATCATGCCAAATTGAAAAGGGTTAATGCCGGTTAAACGTTCAGCTTCTAGCCCCAGTTTGAGTGCTGAACGAGCGTATTCATGCGTCAGCATTTCGGTTGTCTTTGTGTGTTGGCCAAAGGGATTTAGGTTGCCTTTGTCCCAGTTTTCAAAGTCAGCAAATTCGTCATCAGGCGACAAAAGCGGGTGAGCCTCCCCATCGCCTTTTATTTGCGTAACTTCAATTAAGGGTTCCCAGCGCACTCTTGTTTTACTGTAGTAAGCATCGATGGCTTCACCGCTTGACTTTTCAAGCGTGAACATACGGCCGTTACTGACATTGGCATTGTGAGGTATGGCCAGTATTTCACCGCCCGTTTGTTGTTCATAGTCGGCCATAAATGCCCATAATTGTTCCGGTTCTTTTCCATCAAGTGCTGAAAAGGGTGGCATAGCTGCGGCTTTTTCAGCGCCATCTTTATAAATAACGACGCGATGTAAATTATCGCCTTGCGGGAAGTAAGTCCATTCATAACCAATTAACGCGGTGAATTTACCCGGCTCATTAAAATAGTCAGCGGTGGCCGTTGATGCCTTCCAGCTATTAAACGTTTGTACTGGTGTGGGATAGCGATTATCACTGTCAATAAAAGCGAGGCCGACATCCATAGCCAATTTGCTGACTTGGTCGCGACCTTCCATGAGCACATTAAGAATTTTTCTTCCGCCTTCGGACGATTCGAGTGATGGATCTGTCGTCATGATCTTGCGCATTAGGCCAAGGTATTCAGCATGATCAGCGACGACTAAAAAATCTAGCGGGCGATTAAGGCGAACTTCTTGGCCGCTATTGGCCATCACTTTTTCGCCTCGAGCAAAACGATAGGCTTCAGCAGGAGATAAACGTTGATTACCCGCCGAGGCTGCATCGACACTTAGAGAACTATGTAGATGCGTGTCGCCCCAATAAACCTGTTGGGGTATCTGGTCGTTATAAGGGGAGTAAACCCCGCCGCCAACAACCGGCTTGCGCTCGGTCACCGGTGCTAATAACGGGCTTTTTCTGGCGTCGTTTGTATGCGGTGGTGATGGTTCTGCCAAACTGACCTGTGAGACCATCATCCCATAAGCCGTGAATAGGTACCTTAGGATTTTTGTCGGCATTACGAATTAAGGCTCCGTATTAAAACCATGATGAGATATCGGCGCTCGAATGTGAGTGGTTTCTCGATGTTGTCTTAAATTAACGCTTACACACCGTTTTATAAATAGTTGCGTAATTTGCGGATGCGGTTGAATAAAACATTGCCTTTTCTGAATTTCCTTGTTTCCACTCTGTATCTGCTAGAGCAAGAAAAGTTCCAATTGCTTTATAAATTCCTTGACACGTTTCTTTCGGATAAGATTCTATTTCTTTGCTCGCAAGACTTGTGCTCGTAATCAATAAACAGATTGCTAAAAATGTAATAAACTTCACGGAGACCTCCTAAATTAAATTGATGTATATAGTAAACGAAACCTATTATAGAACAACTAATAGTTATCATTGAGAATCAGTGAATGACAAATCTTAAAGCCATCAATACCGGATTCTAGCATTTGCCTTGGCTCATGTTTTTATCTCATGTTTCGTTTAGGGGATGTGGGTGGGTAGCAAGAAAACAATCATCGAGACTGTGCAGCCATGTCCTAGCGTACGTTTAGACACCTTAAACACCCGCGAAAGCCAACGAGAAGGCAGGGACACTCTGGACACACTTTAGACATCGCAGGTTTCTCTAGTCTAGGGCTGTAGCATGCTAAAAGTGTTCTTAAGTATTAGGACGCTCCCTCTTTGGTATCACTGTTAGGTACCAAATCTTACTGTAGGGCTTTTTACAGCATCCTGTCGCGGCCCTAGGAGCCGTTTAATATGTGTAACCCTTGATCATCTTTAGTGTTGAGTCTGCAATAAAGCGATCCCGATAATGATAATTATTGTGAGTAAAATAGTGAGCATATTAAAATAACGATCAATCCATTCCTTGATGCCATCGCCAAACTGGCGAATTAACAGAGCCAGTAACCCATAGCGTAAACCTCGACTTAAAATGGCCGTTAAAACAAACAAGATGAATGGCACGGCCGCCGCGCCCGCTGCAATGGTAAACACCTTAAAGGGTATCGGCGTAAAACCAGCTGTAAAGAGGGCCACAAACGCATTGTCGCTAAATGATTGAGATAGTTGCAGGAAAAGGGTTTCAGTGAAGCCTGGGATATAGTGGTAGAACCAATGGTCTATTGTGCCCCATAAGCCCCAACCCAGCGCATAACCCGCCATAGCGCCTAAAACCGAGCCTGCGGTACAAATCACTGCAAAGCGAATAGCTTTTTGAGGCGCGCCCACAGCCATAGCGAGCAATAGCACGTCTGGAGGAATAGGAAAAAAGGATGCCTCGGCAAAAGCCATAATAAATAAAGCAGGGCTGGCATAGGGACTATTGGCCCAATTAAGCACCCATTCATAAAGACGTTTTAACATGAGATTGCGCCGCTGTTGTTGTGTACAAAAATAATCCGATTCAAGGTATTTGTGCTGCTCAAGTCAACTTCGTTCAGGTGCAATAAAGTGACTTACATTGATAAAGTGATGATTTTACATCGGTATTTCTTTGATTTTGATAAAATTTTCTTTTGATATAGAGAAATAATACACATTTACATCAGTTATTTGTTTTAAATGACTTTAAAATCATTATATTAGGTGCTCTATTTAAAAAGCACCTTAAGCTAAGAAGCTGGATACTTGATTTTGAAGCAGGCTTTGCAAAACTGAGGTTTTAAGATTTGCGAGCAATAACAAGTCAGATCATTCTTGATGGTTGCGCTGTGACAGAGGCGTTGGTGAAACGACTGATTGTATTATGGTTGATAAGCACCCTATTGGCTTGTTCTGTCAATAGTTCAGTGCCTGTATTTGAGTTGCCTCAACCACCTACAGAGAAAATTAACCATCATTGGGTCACAGAAGGAGAAACACTTTACGCGATTGCTTGGCGATACGATATGGACCCCATGATTTTGGCCCGAGCGAATCAACTGCAACGACCATTCGTGGTTGTTGAGGGGAAGAAGTTACGTTTGGTACCTTTGTCGCAGGCTTCGGGTGTTGATGGGAGGCGTGAAAAAAAAACCAAGCGGGCAGAGGCACTCAGG